>SHZH01000007.1 GCA_009692385.1 Gammaproteobacteria bacterium
GTTGATCCAAGTAAACTGATTTTGGGTATTCCTGCATATGTTCGCTTAGAAAGTGGGGTCAATGCATCTACCGCTCCACTTAGCAACGCTCCTGGCTTATACGCGAAGTTTACAGGAGCTCCTGCGGGAGAGTTTGGTGATAATACTGGTGTTTATGACTACAAATGTGCAATGTCATTTTTTGGTAGTAAGTTTAATATAGCTCCATTACCTACCGCCTTTTGTAAACCAACAACTATTCCGGGTGCTAGCGATTTTGTTAATAATCTCTACTTGAGAAAAAATAGCAGTGATCAAGTAGTAGGTTTAGCGGCTTATAGCAATACAGGCTCCATGTTCTTTAGTTTTGATGCGGTAGGAGATTTAAGCATTGATACTCTGACGCCCAAAGTTAATTATATTAAGAGCGAAAAACTTGCTGGTGCAATGTTCTGGGAATTGTCAGGCGACTTAAATCCAACTGATTATCCAGTTGCTCAATATCAACAATACTCGTTGATTTACAATGCTCACAAGCAGTTAAATAGTTAGGCTGTAACTGAAAAATAACGAATAGCTATCAATGAGAACAAGAGACTCGAATGAGCCTCTTGTTTTTGTGGTAGATTAGCTCTCATTTGGTTCTCATTCAATTGCAAGCTCTCCATTGTTTTGACGCTTTAATTTCTCTATACTTCGCCTCAGAATAACCCCTGTAGGACTTACGCAAAAAACAGATTGCTTTTTGCATAAGTCCTACCCTATACGCTTTCTAAAAGGAGAGTAAATGAGTACAGACAAACGTCCGGTAAACCTTAATTTGTTTACCATGAAATTTCCTGTCATGGCCATAGCCTCTATTTTACATCGCATCGCTGGCTTTATTATATTTTTTCTCATTCCTATTTGCTTATATCTGTTACAGCATTCTCTTAGCTCGATTATTGGATTTAGCGAGGTGCAGAGTTGGTTTCAATGTGTTTACTTTAAAATAATCATGCTCGGTTTTCTAACCGCGCTGCTTTATTATCTGTTAGCGAGTATTCGTCATTTTATGATGGATTTTGGTTTTGCCGAGTCCCTAAAGGGAGGGCGTATCAGCGCTTGGGTCACTTTTGCCTTAACAGTTATCGGCGTGGTTTTGATGGGGTATTGGCTATGGTAAAAAGTGTCACTAGTTTAACCGGTAATGGTTTGCGCGATTGGATCATTCAACGAGTTACGTGGGTGATCATCGCAGTGTATATCGTATTTTTAGTCTCGTTTATGGCGGTGCATGCACCTTTAACACACGATGTGTGGTGTCAATTATTTCGCAACAATTTCATGCGTCTTGGCACGGTATTAACATTGCTCGCCATTTTATTGCACATGTACATTATTATGTGGACGATTTTTACCGATTATCTCAAAAATACCTTGGTGCGCATTACCGCTGAAGTGATAGTTTTTATAAGCTTACTCGCCTTTGTCATTTGGGGCGTGATGATTTTGTGGGGAACCTAATTAATGAGTAGCGTTGTAACACGAGAATTTGATGTGGTCGTAGTAGGTGCTGGGGGTGCCGGTTTGCGCGCCGCACTCGAATTAGCAGCCAGTGGCCACAACGTGGCCGTCATTTCTAAAGTATTTCCGACTCGTTCGCATACGGTCTCCGCACAAGGCGGGATCAGTGCGGCCTTGGGTAATGTGCAACCCGATGATTGGCGTTGGCATTTTTATGATACCGTCAACGGCGGTGATTATTTAGTCGATCAAAATGCGGCTGAATATATGTGTCGTGTTGCACCCCAAGCAGTGATCGAATTAGAACACATGGGCCTGCCATTTTCGCGCTTAGAAGATGGCAAAATTTACCAACGTCCCTTCGGTGGTCATACCAGTCATTTTGGCGGTCAACCAGTGAATCGTGCTTGCGCGGCCGCCGATCGCACTGGTCATGCGATGTTGCACACGTTATTCCAAAAAAATCTCCAAGCGAAAACTAATTTTTACAGTGAGTGGTTTGCACTCGATATTGTGAAATCAAAAACCGGTGATGTTGCCGGTGTGACAGCTCTTTGCATTCAAACGGGTGAAACCGTATTTTTCAAGGCGCGTGCTACGGTGTTCGCAACCGGCGGTGCGGGACGAATTTTCTCTGCGACGACTAATGCACTCATCAATACTGGTGACGGTTTAGGTATGGCCTTACGTGCTGGTTTTCCCGTACAAGATATGGAATTCTGGCAATTTCATCCGACCGGTATTGCCGAAGCAGGTTGCTTAATTACCGAAGGCGCACGCGGTGAAGGCGGTTACTTATTAAATAAAAATGGCGAACGTTTTATGGAACGTTATGCGCCTCATTTAAAAGATCTATCGTGTCGTGATGTGGTATCGCGCGCGTCAATGATCGAAATTCGCGAAGGCCGTGGTGCGGGTCCGAACGGTGATCACGTATTATTGAAACTCGATCATTTGGGTACGGATGTTATCGAAAAACGCTTACCAGGTATTCGTGAATTATCGATCACCTTCGCCGGTGTCGATCCCATGAAAGATCCAATCCCTGTGGTACCCACGTGTCACTATATGATGGGTGGTATTCCAACCAATATTGATGGCCAAGCACTAACGGTCGATAACAGCAATCACGATCAATTAATTGCTGGTTTATATGCGGCGGGTGAAGCCGCATGCGTCTCAGTACACGGTGCCAATCGTTTAGGTACTAACTCACTATTAGATTTAGTGGTGTTTGGTCGCGCCGTCGGCATTACCTTAACCAATCAGTTAGCGGAAGGTTTGGCGATGCCCGAAGTAGAGGATAGCGCGATCGAGCAAGCATTAGTTCGCGTTAATCGCTGGAATAATAGTACGGATGGTGGAAATGATCCAGAAACTATTCGTTTAGCGATGCGCAAAATTATGCAAGAAGATTTCGGTGTTTTTCGTGAAGAAAATGCGATGCAATCGGGATTAGCGAAATTGAAAAAATTACATGCTGATTTACAAAATGCAACCTTAAAAGATAAAAGTAACGTATTTAACACTGCACGAATTGAATGTTTGGAATTAGATAACTTGATGGATGTGGCCTTAGCTACCGCAGCGAGTGCGGCGAATCGTAAAGAAAGTCGCGGTGCCCATTCTCGATTTGATTATACCGAACGTGATGACAAAAACTGGTGGAAACATACCGTATATTTTGCCGATGATAAATTTGCGTTTCGCCCCGTAAATATGCAGCCAACGCATGTGGATGTGATCCCACTGCAAGCAAGAGCGGAGTAGGAGAGAAATATGTCTGAAAATAATATAATGCAGGTAGAAATTTATCGTTTTGATCCAGAGCTAGATAAAAAACCGCGGATGCAAGATTATCAAGTCGATCTCAATAAAGTGCCCGGTAAAATGTTGCTCGATGTGATGATGTATATTAAAGATCATCAAGACGATACCTTAACGTTTCGCCGTTCATGCCGTGAAGGGGTCTGTGGTTCCGATGGGGTGAATATCAACGGTAAAAATGGTTTGGCATGCATCACACAATTGGTTGATTTGCCCAAAAAAGTAATCTTACGGCCACTGCCCGCGCTACCGGTGATTCGTGACTTAGTCGTTGATATGGCGCAATTTTATAATCAGTATGAAAAAACCGAACCGTATTTGCAAAATAATGAAGAATTACCGACCAAGGAACGTCTGCAATCTCCCGAAGATCGCGCTAAATTAGATGGACTGTATGAATGTATTTTATGTGCTTGTTGCACGACAGCATGCCCGTCATTTTGGTGGAACCCCGATAAATTTTTAGGGCCAGCGGCGTTATTACAAGCCAGTCGTTTCATTCAGGACAGTCGTGATACGCATACGCAAGAACGCTTAGAAAAATTAAGCGATCCGTTTAGTTTATTTCGCTGTCAAGGTATTATGAATTGTGTCAGCGTGTGTCCGAAAGGATTAAATCCCACCAAAGCGATTGGTGCGATCCGCAATATGATGATTGCATTAGAGGCCTAATAATATGACGAATAATAATTATCTCCAGCAAATGCAGAAAACCTCGTCGTTATCCGATGCCAATGCGGCCTATATTGAACAACTCTATGAAAATTATCTGCACGATCAAAACTCAGTGACGCCCGAATGGCAAACATATTTTTCGCAAAACTATGCCGGTGCTGCGGATGTGTCACACGCTGCGGTACGCGAACATTTTTTAGCTCTCGGTACGCAGCCTGCGGCTAATACTATTTATGCTGGCGATGTGGTTATTGAACAAAAACAACAAGCCGTGACTTCTCTAATTACAGCCTTTCGATGCTTGGGTCACGAGCAAGCCAACATCGATCCCTTAAATTTATTAAATAAAGAGCCCGCAGTAGAATTAACGTTAGCGTATCACGGTTTATCAAATGCTGATTTAAACACGCAATTTGATGCCGCCGGTGCAGTGGGTTTTCAACAAGCAATGTTAAAAGATATTTACGCTGCGTTGCAGCAAACTTATTGCGGCAGTATCGGTGCCGAAATCATGGATATTACTAACACTGAACAACGTAACTGGTTATTAGAAAAGTTTGAAGCAGATCGTGGCCGCGGTACCTTTTCTACCGAACAGAAAAAACGTTTGTTACACAAGTTAGTGGCTACCGATGGTTTAGAAAAATATTTAAGCCTGAAATATGTCGGCCAAAAACGCTTCTCGATTGAAGGTGCCGACGCGTTAATTCCACTCTTAGATACCTTAATGTTGAATGGCGCGAAACGGGGCGTCAAAGAAATTATGGTCGGCATGGCGCATCGTGGTCGCTTAAATGTATTAGTCAATTTCATCGGTCAAGAACCCGCCGATTTATTCGATGAATTCGCTGGGAAAAACAGTGTCAATGGTTCCGGTGATGTGAAATATCACAAAGGTTATTCTTCCAATATTACAACACCTGATGGCACAGTGCATTTAGCACTAGCGTATAATCCCTCTCACTTAGAAATTATTAATCCCATAGTTGAAGGTTTGGTATATGCCAAACAATGGCGCTACGACGATCAGCAACGCACAGCGATTATTCCGGTCTTGATCCACGGCGATGCCGCCTTTTCCAGCCAAGGTGTTAACCAAGAAGTGTTTAATTTTTCGCAAGTTCCCGGTTATGCAACGGGCGGTACCATCCATATCGTTACCAATAACCAAGTTGGTTTTACTACGTCCGCAAATGAAGGGCGTTCGACGCGTTATTGTACCGATATCGCAAAGATGGTCGAAGCACCCATTTTTCACGTCAATGGTGATGATGCCGAAGCGTGTGCGTTTACGATGCAGCTCTTGTTTGAATTCCGCCAGCGCTTCAAAAAAGATATTGTGATTGATTTAGTCTGCTATCGTCGCCATGGCCATCAAGAAATTGATGAGCCCACGATCACCCAACCAGTGATGTACCAAGTCATCAAAGCGCATCCTACGCCATTACAAGTTTATGTGAAGCAATTAGTCGCCGCCGGTACGGTGACGACTGCAGAAGTCACTGCGATGGAGCAACAGTATCGTAAAGCGCTAGACGAACATCAGTTAGTCGTCGAAGCTGATCACAACGCCGATCATAGGTTAAATTATCGTCATCCACTCAATTGGAAAATATATACCGAAACCAATTGGCGCACTGTTCCCGCCACGAATGTGAGCAAAGATAAACTGGTTGAACTCGCGCATAAATTAGTCACTACCGGTGATATTAAATTACAACCACAAGTCACAAAGTTAATGGCTGCACGCCAAAAAATGGCTGATGGTGAAGCGGCACTTGATTGGGGGTTTGCCGAAACGTTGGCGTATGCGACATTATTAGTTGACGGTTATCCGATCCGGATCTCCGGTGAAGATGCGCGGCGCGGTACTTTTAGTCATCGTCATGCTTATCTATTCGATCAAGAAACCAATAAACCGTATATTCCCTTGGAACACCTAACAGAAGGGGCCACAAAACAAGCTCCTTTTTGGGTTTATAATTCGATCTTGTCAGAAGAAGGCGTGATGGGTTTTGAAGTCGGTTATTCCGCGGCGGCGCCGGATCAATTAGTCATTTGGGAAGCACAATACGGTGACTTCGCCAATGGTGCGCAAGTCGTCATTGACCAATTTTTGAGTTCCGGTGAACAAAAGTGGGGCCAAAAATCAGGACTGGTATTATTTTTACCGCATGCGCATGAAGGCGATGGTCCGGAGCACACGTCAGCACGTCTCGAACGTTATTTACAACTTTGCGCTCAAGGTAATATGTTTGTAATAATGCCGACCACACCGGCGCAGGCATTTCATATGTTACGACGCCACATGTTATACAAAATGCGCAAACCTTTGATCGTGATGACACCCAAAGGCATGTTACGTTCACCGCTCGCGGTGTCCACGTTAGATGATTTAGCAAACGGCCAGTTTCAAGCGGTGATCGGCGAAACCGATGCGGATATTAAGGTTGAGCAAGTCAAAACCGTTATTTTGTGTTCAGGCAAAGTGTATTACAACCTAGTGAGCAAACGTCGCGAAGAAAAAATTATTCATACCGCCATTATTCGAGTTGAACAATTATATCCGTTTCCCGATCAAGAAATTGCGCAACTATTAACACAGTATAAAAATGCAACTCAAATTATGTGGGTGCAAGAAGAGCCTAAAAATCAAGGTTCCTGGTATGCACTGCAAGATGATCTACGACTTTTAGTGAACAGCAAACAAACGTTAACTTATGTCGGTCGTCCGGCAATGGCCTCACCGGCAGTGGGTTATAGTGGAATGCATGCAGAGCAGCAAAAAAAATTAATAGCCGAATGTTTAGGCTTAACGGAGAGGAAATAATCATGGCCATAGAAATTAAAGTCCCGGTCTTACCTGAATCGGTTGCTGATGCAAGTATCGCGGCATGGCATAAAAAACCCGGTGAACACATTAACGAAGGCGAAACCTTAGTTGATCTTGAAACCGACAAAGTCGTATTAGAAGTTCCGGCGCCTGCATCGGGTATTCTCGAAAGCATCAGTGCTCCACAAGGAACTTTAGTTAAAGGGAACCAAGTGATTGGAATTTTAGTGGCGGGAGAAACGGAGGCGAAGAAGGAAGCAGTAGGGGCGACCCGCCGGTCGCCCTCCCCAGACGTACCGGAACTTTCCCCCGCCGTCCGCCGCATGGTCAAAGAACATGAGGTTGATGTCAGCCAAGTCAAAGGCTCCGGCAAAAGCGGTCGCGTGACTAAAGACGATGTTGCTGCCGTGATAACGCGCCATGGTAACCGCGTGGAAGAACGCGTCCCCATGTCTCGTTTACGTACGCGGGTAGCTGAACGTCTTTTACAAGTGCAACAAAATTCTGCGATTTTAACGACCTTCAACGAAGTGAATATGCAGCCGGTGATGGAACTGCGGACGAAATATAAAGACAGTTTTGAAAAACGTCACGGTGTAAAATTAGGTTTCATGTCATTTTTCACGGCGGCCGTGGTGGCAGCCTTGAAACGTTTTCCGATCGTTAACGCGTCGATTGATGGCAACGATATTATTTATCATGCTTACCAAGATATTGGCGTTGCCGTGTCGACGGAGAAAGGCTTAGTCGTGCCGGTATTACGCAATGTGGAGCAAATGAGCATGGCCGATGTCGAAAAAACCATTCGTGATTTATCGCTCAAAGCGCGTGATGGTAAATTATCACTTGAAGAAATGACCGGCGGCACATTTACCATCACCAATGGCGGCGTGTTTGGTTCGTTGTTCTCCACACCGATCATTAATCCACCGCAAAGCGCGATTTTAGGCATGCATGCGATCAAAGAGACTCCGGTGGCGGAAAATGGCCAAGTGGTGATCCGACCGATGATGTATTTAGCGCTATCATACGATCATCGCATTATTGATGGTAAAGACTCGGTACAATTTTTAGTCGCAGTGAAAGAAGCACTTGAAGATCCAGCAAGATTATTGTTGGGTCTATAAATTTTAATTATTAACAATAGGAAAAAACATGAACTTACATGAATATCAATCGAAAAATTTACTAAAAAATTACGGCTGTCCCGTCACCGATGGTGAAGTCGTTAAAAGTGTGGCTGAAGTTGCGGCTGTCATCAAAAAACTAGGTTTGCCTATCGTCGCCAAAGTGCAAATTCATGCCGGTGGTCGTGGTAAAGCAGGCGGTGTCAAAATATTTTCTGATATCAAAGAGGTTGAAGCGTATGTTGAAAAATTATTGGGCACGAACTTAGTCACCTATCAAACCGATGAACATGGCCAACCGGTGCATGAAATTTTATTAGCTAAGCCGTGTGACATCGAACGTGAATTGTATCTAGGTGCCGTCGTTGATCGCGCGCAACAACGCGTGGTGTTCATGGCCTCAACTGAAGGCGGTGTTGAAATCGAGAAAATCGCCGAAGAAACGCCAGACAAAATTCTCACCATGCCGATCGATCCTCTATTGGGCGTGATGCCGTATCAAGCACGTGAATTAGCGTTTGCTCTCGACTTAAATCCTAAAAATCAAAAACAATTTGTTAGCCTAATGTTGGCGCTCGGTAAAATGTTTGTTGAAAACGATTTAAGCTTGCTGGAAATTAATCCACTCGTGATCACCAAAGAAGGCGAATTGATCTGCCTTGATGCCAAAATTACGCTCGATGATAATGCGATGTATCGCCATCCAAAATTAGACGCATTACGTGATGTCAGTCAAGAAAACGATCGCGAAAATCGTGCACGGGAATGGGAGTTAAATTACGTGGCCTTAGACGGTAATATTGGTTGTATGGTTAATGGTGCTGGCTTGGCGATGGCGACCATGGATATCATTAAATTATACGGTGGCCAACCGGCTAACTTTTTAGATGTGGGCGGCGGCGCAACCAAAGAGCGTGTGACAGAAGCGTTTAAAATTATTTTATCTGACAGCAGTGTGAAAGGCGTATTAGTAAATATTTTCGGTGGTATCGTGCGCTGCGATTTGATCGCCGACGGTATTATTAGTGCGGTCAAAGAGGTGGGTGTCAAAGTGCCGGTAGTGGCGCGTTTAGCGGGTACCAATGCAGAATTGGGCGCTAAAAAATTAATCGACAGTGGTTTAAATATTATTCCGGCAAGTGATCTCGCGGATGCAGCCGAAAAAATCGTCAAAGCGGTAGGAGCAAAATAATGAGTATTCTAGTTAATAAAAACACAAAAGTAATTTGTCAGGGTTTTACAGGTAAACAAGGAACCTTTCATTCAGAACAAGCGATTGAATACGGTACGAAAATGGTCGGCGGTGTAACACCGGGTAAAGGCGGTGAGACACATTTAGGTTTGCCGGTATTTAATACAGTGAAAGATGCGGTCGAAAAAACGGGCGCGAATGCCAGTGTAATTTATGTTCCTGCCGCATTTTGTAAAGACTCGATCATTGAAGCGGCGGCAGCAGGTATCGAGCTCATCGTCTGTATTACCGAAGGTATTCCAGTGTTAGATATGTTGGAAGTAAAATATTATTTAGATAAATGTACCCCTTCGCATTTAAAAAAGGCACGTTTGATCGGGCCCAACTGTCCAGGCATTATTACGCCGGGCGAATGTAAGATCGGTATTATGCCGGGCTTTATTCACCAGCCAGGTAAAATTGGTATCGTGTCGCGTTCTGGAACCTTAACCTATGAAGCGGTGAGTCAAACGACTAAAGCAGGTTTAGGGCAAAGTACCTGCGTGGGTATCGGTGGTGATCCGATTACGGGAACGAGCTTTATCGATGTATTAGCGTTATTCGAAAAAGATCCGCAAACCGAAGGCATTATTATGGTCGGCGAAATCGGTGGTTCCGGTGAAGAAGAAGCTGCTGAATACATTAAAAAATATATCACTAAACCGGTCGTATCGTTCATCGCTGGTGGCAGTGCGCCTGCGGGCAAACGCATGGGGCATGCTGGCGCGATCATCGCCGGTGGTAAGGGGACAGCAGCAGAAAAATTTGCAGCCTTACGCGCTGCGGGTGTGCACACGGTAGACTCACCTGCGAAACTCGGTGAAACCATGGCGAAAGTATTACGCGGTTAATAAAAGTAACGAATAAAAAAGGCGTCCGGCTAGCTTTATGCGAAGCAGGACGCCTTTTTTAATGTTATACATCTGTATTCGTAACGCCCGTTACATTCATATACTCTACAGTAACAGCAGGTGACCGAGGAGCTATTGGAAAATTTTGATACACTGGAGGTGGCGAAGCACGATGCGCCGCTGGCGGAGGACTGGGTGGTTTAGGTGATCTTCCTAAAAGTGCTAATGTATCAATGCTCATCTGTGCAAAAAAATCCGATTCGTGAGGCACGGCTTTTATTTTCGAGAACGTGCGAACTGTCGGTACCGCTTGGCCCAAAGCGGCTACGCGTGTAGCAATATGTCCGAATTGCGTAAGATTATGATCAGAATCATCAACTAATATAACCTGATCAATTGATTGAATTCCTAATCGACGTACATACTGTAACACGTCACAAATTTGTAAATTTTTACCATGATAACCTTTTGTGTCTCTGCTTGGATCTTTAGAAGGCTCGTTCATCGCCATATTACCGTCACGTTTCGTTAACCATTTTAGAGGTAAAGCGCGGATCAAGATACGTTGCTCGAGCTCTGGTCTGTCTAATTTTTGCAGCACCTTATTCAAAACATATTGAATTAACTCGATATCCCAATGATAAGTAACAATCGCGATCAGGCTATTTTCTTTATCAGCTAACATACCGTCTATTGCTTTTATTAAATTTGTTTTTATAAAATTTTCCAAAGTAAAAGGCATTACAGTCTCAAGCTTTCCGGTGTTATCCACCAACGATCTATAGGCCTTATCAAGATAGTCACACACATGTGCTTGCGTCATGGTCTGGTCCCAATCAAGACAATATAAATTAGCAAGGTGTGGATGATTCGGTATCCAGGTTAGTACGTTGCGATCATAGCAGAGTACATTATTGGTAGTATTTACATCTACGTGGAAAGGCAATATGGGTGCCCTAAAGTTAAGCGCTGCTAATGAAGTAACGCGTCCCAAATAGCCTAAGGTGGTGGAGACAGTTTTATATTGTAAGCCAAGATCTCCTGCTGTAGGGTTAGGGATATAACTCAGATTAAAATTGATAGTATTGGGCCCCTCAATAGATTTGCGTTGTGTAACGCCAGGAGTAAAGAAGTGCGGGTTTCTTATTTGTGTCAATTTTTCGGGCTGTACTGCTAATGATAGGAAATTTTGTCTATTAGCTGCGACTTGACTCACTAAATTCAGATCATGGGGATTAGTAAATAATGGAGTGAATAATAAGGGTCCCACTGAGGTAGCAAAATCGGGATATCGACGAAAGGTAAAACTAGCACCATCAATCGAATCATAAGTTGGATGGCCGACGGGTGTTGCATCGAAAAAGAATAAAAAAATATTATTCTCGGCAATTATATTTGCTTGACTAGGGGGCAGAGAAGCAGTGGCAGTTCTTGGTCTAAGAAACTTTGGAAAAATGCTGGGTCTTCTTTCAGGGGGTGCTAGGGTGCTCGCTGAAACACTCGGTGAACGTAATAGTTCATCCGTCATTTTCTTGATCACACAAACAGGGTGCCAAAAGGCTGATGCAGCACCGAGTGAGGCACCGATGGGACACCCAATATAAATATACACGAACGAATGAGGGCTGCCCTGAAATATGTCTGGAGTGAGAGGAGCACCTTTAGCGATTTCTTTAATGGTATAACCCGGTATGGACTCATGTTTTAATGGATCCGTGATAAATTGTGTAATGGGAAAATATCTTTTAAAGCCAGCCAATGATTGAAAAGCAATAGATAGGTCAGGAGCAAGGGTGTGATAGCATTTCGCACCAACCACTTTGTGATCGATTGGAACACTGCAACCCGCACAGGCATGATCCATCTCTGGTACTATACTTGCAGGAGATTCAAAAAAGTCAAATGGCATATTATCCTCGATATTGTCTTATTATTTGGCTGTTCAACTATCACTAGTTTCGTCAAACGGATTATAAGAAGCCGTCGGAATAGCTCCTGCATTAACAACAGTTTGATTAGTAGGAGCAAAAGGCGGATTATCAGCTGCTAGACTTGCGGGACTTTTAAGAAACGGATTAGTACGTTTTGGAGGTGCTGAGTCAGGATGTGCTCGTTGCGGAACGTTGCCATAAAGAGGGGGGGCATCGGTTGGATAAGCAGCAGAAATGGGGGGAGTAAGTCTTGATGCACTAGTGTCCTCAAACGGATTATAAGAAGCCGTCGGAATAGCTCCTGCATTAACAACAGTTTGATTAGTAGGAGCAAAAGGCGGATTATCAGCTGCTCGACTTGCGGTATTTTTAGGAAACGGATTAGTAGGTTTTGGAGATGCTGAGCCAGGATGTGCTGAGCCAGGATGTTCTCGTTGCAGAACGTTGCCATAAAGAGGGGGGGCATCGGCTGGATAAGCAGCAGAAGGTGATGTAAGTGAGCTCATAACAGCTTCTGTTTTAACAGCTAGAAATGGAGGAGAAACCGAAGCGCTGGGTTGTGGATCGAAAAAGAATAATAAAATATCATTTTCTGCAATCATATTTGCTTGGCTGGGGGGCAGAGAAGTACTGGCAGTTCTTAGTTTAAGCATGTTTGAAAAAATGCTGGGTCTTCTTTCAGTGTGTGCTAGTTTCGCCATTGTCACTATCTTCCTCTCCACACAAGTGGGGTGCCAAAAAGCTGATAAAGAAGGCTTATCGAGAGGTAGCGTACAGATATACACCAGTTTCCGCGTACTGTTAAATTTCTCTTTAGTTATAGAAGTACCTTTAGCTATTAGTTTAATCTGACAATTGATTGTCCCAAGATTGCCTGGGATTACTGCGATTGGATAAAGGGTTGTGTTCTTGAAATATTCGTTAAACGTAGGCATATGGTCAGATAGTTGCTTGAGATTTTTAGGTTCCGGCAGATCTTTACGGTCGTAGAAGTAGTTCTCGTTAACTACGTGATGGATGCTTTGATTCGTGCAACCCGGACCCGCGCAGCAATGAGTTTGATCTGCTCTTATGCTCGCAAGAATTTCAAAAAAGTTAAATGGCATATTATCCTCGATATTGTCTTATTATTTTTATGGACACGATTGTATCAAATATGCGCAACAGAAACAATTAGAATTAGAGGGGGAATTGCTGGGTTAGTAAAATACCGGTCATACAAAAGGCGCTTTTAAAGCGCCTTTTGTATTATAGTGCTGTTGGATCATCACCATCAGACTTTTCAATGATTCCGAAAATCTAGAGCTGCGTATACGACGTCACTTTCATAATTCACCGCTGTAGATCTTACTGGAGCAGCATTTTGAAAAATTCGCACAATTGATGTATAACTTGGAGATGTAATGGACGCATGAGTTACAGATGCAAGAGATGCATAAACTACATTGGGACGGTGTCTCCCAATATGTGTGCTAGTTCTCTTAAATAAACACAAGGTATGCATCCATTGGATAGATTTGCCACTTTCAATAGCCATTATAATATCATTTCCATAATAGGTATCGGTTACAGTGCCTTCTATAGCGAGTTTTGTGCCAAACTCGGATGCTCTGATAGATCCCGCCGGACAAACTATTCCTAGCGCATTTTGCGGAAATGTTGCTGCAGTCAAAGCGAGTAATGTGTAGGACGGATGCGGCAGTGTGTATGGAAAATTTAAAGCAATTGATTCCTGGGTAGGGTTACGAAACTGGCTTGGTGCAGTCTGCATAAAATCATGCGTAACTGGCTTAGAACAGTAAGGACAATTAGGTGCATTTGCTAACTTGGGTTCACTATAGATGGATTCAGCGGCATAGGCAGCATCAAAAGGAGCTGTAGGTTCTACTGGATGGAAAATAATATCAGATCCTTCATCAGGAGAGTCACTATGACTTTGAGGGTGCTGAAAGGAAAAGGATGATTGAACCTCTGGAAATGAAGGAGGACTAAACAGCGTTGACAGTCTTGGCGGAGGATCAAGATCAAGCTGAGGGTAAAAATTGGAACAGGATGATGCAGGCGCAGTACTCCGTCTTGCTCCCATTGGAAGCATAGGTGGGGAAGCAAGGTGACTGGGAGCAACCACCGAAGTGCTGGGTGGTGGTGCATCGAAAAAGAATAATAAAATATTTTCAGCGGCAGTCGCTTCTACCGTAGGACTAGTGGATAGAGAATCAGTGGCACTTCTTTTTCTAAAGATGTTTGAAAATGTGCCTGATCTTTTTTGAGTTGCTGCCGTACCCGCTGAAACGCTTGGTGAACGTGCTCGTTCGTCCATCATTTTTTTCATCACACAAGCGGTATGCCAAAAGGCTGATAAAGGAGTGGATGAGCCGGGACGCAGCACACTGATATACACCAACAGATGATTGCTATCACGAAATATTTCTGAAGTGATAAGGTCAAATCTAGCGATTTCTTTAATGGTACAACTCGGTATGGAATGCTCTTGTGATGGATCCGAGACAAATTGTGTAGTGGGGAAATATTCGCGAAAGTCACCCATATATGGTTGAAGAGGAGTAAGTGGGTCATATGCAGGGGTGGGGTTATAGCGTTGCGCACCAACCATTTTGTGATCGATTGGAGTACGGCAACCCGCGCAGGCATAATTTCTATTTAATCTTATGTGTGCAGGATATTCAAAAAAGTTAAATGGCATAGTATCCTCGTTATTATTTTATTGACAGTATTACATCACAAATGCGAAATTGAGGCAAGTTAGTTATTAAGCTGGGTTATCACTTTCCATATGCTTCGAGAGATAAATTCCTTGTAATAAAGCGAACACCAAGGTTAAACCGAGCATACCAAATAATTTAAAATTAACCCAGACATCGGTGCTGAAATTGTAAACCACGATGAGATTCAGCGTGCCCATCAGTAGAAAATAGCCAATCCATAAATAATTTAACCGTATCCAGATCTGGTCCGGTAATTTAATCTTATCTTCCAACACGCGACGCAACACGGTTTTTTCACCAAACCAATGACTTCCCCAAAATACTAACGCAAATAACCCATTAAGGATCGTCGGTTTCCATTTGATAAACATGTCGTTATGTAAAATTAAAGTCGCGCCACCGAAAATTAAAATAACCCAAAACGTGATGACTTGCATCATGTCGAAGCGTCGATGCTTCGCCCAATAAAAGGCTACCTGAATGATCGAAATAATAATAGCACTCGCCGTTGCCGGATAAATGCCGTACAATTTGTAGATGACAAAAAAGACTGCAATGGGTAAGAAATCGTAAAATATTTTCATGAAGGGAGTATAGCATGGCTGAATATTTTAAAGTACATCCGGATAATCCCCAGGAACGGTTGCTGGAACAAGCGGTATCCCTGTTTCATAACGGTACGATCATGGCCTTCCCTACCGATTCTTGTTATGCCATCGGTTGTCGGATCGGTGATAAAGAAGGCGTAGAGCGCATTCGCGGCTTACGCTATTTAGATAAAAATCATCACTTTACTTTAATCTGCAAAGATTTATCCAATCTCGCGACCTATGCTCAAGTGAGTAATTTTGCGTATCGCTTGTTGCGGGCGAATACCCCCGGTGCTTATACTTTTATTTTGCCGGCTTCACATGAAGTGCCGCGCCGTCTACATCACCCGAAGCGTAAAACCATTGGTGTGCGGATCCCTGAGAATCAAATTGTGCAAAATTTACTCGCCTTGCTGAAGGAGCCGATTTTAAGTGTCACCTTATTGCTGCCAGAATTTCCCGAGCCATTTACCGATGGCGAATTGATCCGGGAGCATTTAGACAGTCGCCTGGATATTATTATTGATGGTGGTTATTGTTCACCCGAGCCGACAACCGTGGTTGATTTAGAAACAGCGGTGCCACAAATTGTGCGAATTGGTAGAGGTGATCCAGCGCCTTTCGAGGTATAATCACCGCATGACTATTGACACTACGATCCAAATTACCGAAGCGCCTTCATTTGCTAGAGTACTCGGCAAATCGCTGCTCGAATTACCGCAGGATTTATATATTCCACCGGATGCTTTAGAAGTTTTTCTCGAAACTTTTGAAGGACCGCTCGATTTATTATTGTATTTGATCAAAAAACAAAATCTTGAAATTTTAGATATTTCAATTGCGAAGATCACCACGCAATACATGGAATATGTCGACCTAATGGTCGGCCTACGTTTAGAATTAGCGGCCGAATATTTAGTGATGGCTGCTACCCTAGCGGAGATCAAATCACGGATGTTGTTACCACGTCCGGAAAGCATCAATGAAGAAGATGATCCACGGGCTGAATTGATCCGTCGTTTGCAAGAATATGAACGCTTCAAAAAAGTCGGTGAAGAATTAGAATTTATGCCACGTTTGGAACGTGATATTTTTATCGCGCAAGTGGAACTGCCCGAACTAGATAGTGAACGGCCATTACCCGACGTTGATTTACGTGAATTAATGTTGGCCCTGCAAGATGTCTTGCGTCGCGCGGATATGCGCGCTGATCATGAAGTGCGTCGCGATTTATTATCAGTGCGCGAACGCATGACACAAATTATAGAGCGTTTACACAATCATCAGTTTTTAAAATTTGAAGAATTATTTACGATAGAAGAAGGGCGCGCTGGGGTAGTAGTGGCTTTCATTGCAATTTTAGAACTGTTAAAAGGTTCGATTATCGAAATTGTGCAAACTGAACCGTTTGCCCCAATACATATAAGGAGCGCTTCGCATGAGCTTTAATGTTAATGATTTGAAACCGATTATTGAAGCGGTTTTGATGGCCTCGGAACAACCGCTATCCGTTACGATGATCGCGCAATTACTGACGAGTGAGACAGTCCCTAATAAAGAAATGATCCGTGAAGCGCTTGAATTATTGCAAGAAGATTGTGCGGGACGTGGTATTGATCTCAAAGAAGTGGCGAGTGGTTTTCGTTATCAGGCGAAGCAAGAATATGCACATTGGATCAGCAAATTATGGGAAGAACGCGCACCGCGTTATTCACGCGCGTTTTTAGAAACCTTAGTATTGATTGCTTATCGACAACCCATTACTCGCGCTGAGATCGAAGAAATTCGCGGTGTTACCGTGAACTCAAATATTATTAAAGGATTAATTGAACGCGAATGGATCAAAGTTGTCGGTCAACGTGAAGTACCGGGTAAACCCGAATTATTAGGTACGACAAAAGAATTCCTCGATTATTTTAATTTGAAAAGTTTAACTGACTTACCCGCTTTATCTGACATTCAAGATATCGATCAACAAGCGATTGAATTAGAACGGCAGTTACAATTACAAGTCGTCACGTTAGATGATAATACACGTGAGTTTGTGACGGAAAACAGTGAAGCGCAATAGATAGCGGTAGGTCGGCTTACGCGAAGCAAGCCGACAATCAACTGCAGGATGCCTGCTTGCTTCGCGTAAGCAGGCCTACATAATTTAAAAGGCCTAATAAAGCATGACGAACTGGATCACCTTCTTACAAAGTATCACTCACCAAAGCGACAAAATCGCATTAAAATATTTCAATGCTCACGATCTTAAGGTCGAGATCAAATCCGATCGCACTCCCGTCTCTCAAGCCGATCAGGAAATTGAAGATTTTATTCGGCATCGCGTTCATGCCGAGCATCCCGAACTTTCAATTCTCGGCGAAGAATATGGCAGCACTCAATCCACCTCCAATTGTACTTTGATCATCGATCCGATCGATGGCACCAAAAATTTCATTAAGGGCATTCCATTTTTTGCAACACTGTTAGCGATTGAAGAAGAGGGCGAAGTGATCGCGAGTTTAATTTCAGCCCCTGCGATGCAGCAACAATGGTGGGCGCAAAAAGGTCACGGTGCCTTCCATAATGGCAAACGCATTCACGTTTCAAAAGTCGACAAACTCGAAGACAGTCTCGCGTTTCACGGCAGTATTTTTGGCAGCGAAGCCTCCGATCTGGCTGAGCCCATGTTAGAACTGTTAGGCAAAACGTATCGCCAACGTGGCTTCGGTGATTTCTATCAACACATGATGGTGGCCATGGGTAAAGGCGAATTCTGCGTCGATTTCAAAATTAAACCTTGGGATATTGCACCCCTGAAAATTATTCTCGAAGAAGCAGGTGGCAAATGTACCGATACAAATGGTGAGAAAACCATTCATGGCGGCAATGCCATTTGTAGCAATGGTTTAGTGCATGATGCGGTTCTTGAGCACGTACGCGGTCTAAAATAACCTAGTATCGATAGTGGCGCAACATGGATCAACAGCATAAGTGGTGACTGGGCTCTATGATAGTAAGCAATATGTGTTGATATTAGATTTTAATGGATTTTAATAGTTGTAATACCCGTATTAATCCATTACAATTCGCGTCCCCCTGATTGGGTCATCTCTGGCCTGGTATCGCAGGTGGGTTATAAGAATTAATGGAGAAACTCCGAATGTACGCAGTATTAAAAACCGGTGGCAAGCAATATCGAGTGATCGAGGGTCAAACGCTTCGTGTGGAAAAATTAGCCGCTGAAGTTGATCAAAATGTAGAATTTGAAACCGTATTAATGATTAAATCAGGTGATACGCTTAAAATCGGCGCGCCGTTTGTAACGGGTGCTAAGATCTCAGCTATAGTCATTGAGCAAGCACGTCACAAGAAAATTAAAATCATCAAGTTTCGTCGTCGTAAGCATTATGATCGCCAAGCGGGTCATCGCCAAGACTACACAGCAATTAAAATCGAAAAGATCTCAGCGTAATTTATAGAGGAATGAACCATGGCTCATAAGAAAGCAGGCGGTAGTACCCGAAACGGCCGCGACTCCAATCCGAAATACCTGGGTGTAAAACACTTTGGTAGCGAACTAGTAGAAGCGGGCAATATTATTATTCGTCAACGCGGTACGAAAGTTCATCCTGGTAAAAACGTGGGTATTGGTCGTGATCATACTTTATTTGCATTGTCTCCAGGTCGTGTGGTATTTGCCATTAAAGGACCCAAAAATCGCCAATACGTTTCTGTTGAAAAAACGGATGTTGCAGCAGTAGCGTAAGCGGTAATATCTACTATACTAAACCCCGCACTATGCGGGGTTTATTGTTTAAATTTGAAGGAGTCGAATGAAATTTGTCGATGAAGCAACGATTAAAGTCAAAGCTGGTAACGGGGGCGGTGGCTGCTGCAGTTTCCATCGTGAAAAATTCATTACCAAAGGGGGGCCTAATGGTGGTGACGGGGGCAACGGCGGCAGTGTCTATTTGCAAGCCCATCAAGATCTAAATACCTTGGTCGATTTTCGCCATCACCGTAATTTTGAAGCCAAGAACGGCGAGGGTGGCCAAGGACGGGATCGCAGTGGTCGTAAAGCTGATGATTTAATTATTCCCATTCCGGTAGGCACGGCAGTTTATGATATTAGCACTGAAGAGCTGATCGGTGATTTAACCGAAGCAGGTCAAAAATTATTAGTCGCTCAAGGCGGCTGGCATGGGATCGGCAACGCCCGTTTTAAAAGCAGTATCAACCGTACTCCTTATCAAACTACGCCGGGCAAGCCAGGCGAATTGCGCGAATTACGCCTGGAATTAAAGCTACTCGCCGATGTTGGCTTACTCGGCTTACCGAATGCGGGCAAATCCACCTTAATTCGTGCGGTTTCTGCCGCCCGTCCTAAAGTAGCGGATTATCCCTTTACAACATTACATCCGAACTTGGGCGTGGTCACGCTGGGTCCCAATCGCTCATTTGTAATTGCCGATATTCCGGGCCTAATTGAAGGCGCGGCCGAAGGTTTAGGCCTGGGTATTCAATTCTTAAAGCATTTAATGCGTACTCGTGTGCTCTTACATGTGGTAGATATTTGTCCCCTCGACGGTGCTGAAGAGGGCAATAGTCCGGTAGAGTCAATCAAGGCGATTGTACATGAACTTGAAAAGTTTAATCCGGAATTAGCCACTAAACCACGCTGGTTAGTATTAAACAAAATCGATCTATTATTGCCCGAAGAGCAAGAAGAACTCACCCAAAAAATCGTAAAACAATTGCATTGGACTGGTCCTGTCTATAAAATCTCTGCGGTCTCTGGCATGGGCACTGAACCGCTTTGCCAAGACTTGATGCGCTTTGTCGAGCAATGCAAGCGAGAAGAACAGCTAGTAGTGCAAGAAAATAAGCAACTTAATGAACTGCTAGATAACCCGTTAGATAACTCAGGAGAGCTACGAGATGACTAATACCTTTGCTACTAAACGTAAGATGCTACAAGCCTTTGCGATCTTATCCATTGCGATCTTATTCTATCTATTTGAATTTGTGTTACAGGTTTCTCCAGCGGTGATGACGAGCGATTTAATGCGCAGTTTTAGCCTAAATGCAGCTGGTTTGAGTGGTTTGGCCGCATTCTTTTATTATGGTTATACCCCCATGCAATTACCGGGTGGGATGTTATACGATCGCTTCGGGCCTAGGATCGTAATAACGGGTGCTGCCTTGATTTGTACCATTGGTGCCTTATTATTTTGTATTGCGGATTCTTATGCCGTAGCAGCGTTGGGTCGTTTAATGATGGGTATGGGTGGCGCCTTCTCGTTTGTGGGCGCATTTTTACTCGCCTCGCGTTGGTTTCCTGCTAAATATTTCCCCATCATTACCGGCTTAATTCAGTCGTTAGGTTGCGTGGCCGCTGTGATTGGTCAAGTTCCTTTAGTCAGTGTCGTTGCGGTGGCTGGCTGGCGTCACACTTTATTTGGCGTGTTTGTACTTGGCGTGTTATTAGTTATTTTCATGCCGATCGTGATCCGTAATCATCCGCGCAACATGGACGTACCTAAACACAAACCAACTTGGTCGGAGTGGGCACGCAATTTAAAGATGATCTTTCATAAATCACAAACATGGATCTGTGCCTTGTATTCATTTTTCTCCTGGGCACCCATGACGGTATTTGGCGCACTGTGGGGCGTGGCATATCTACGTGGTGTGTACCCTATTACTACGTCATCGGCGGCAGAAATGTTGGCGGTTGTATGGTTAGGCGTTGCCGTAGGGAGTCCCTTCTTTGGCTGGCTATCAGAAAAAATGGGACAACGTCGGATACCGCTCTTTTTACCACCGATATTAGGCTTTTTGGGAACGTGTTTCATGTTATTTCTACCGATGTCGATGCCCCTGATGTTGGTTATGTTATTTTTCTTTGGGATCGGTACGTCGGGTCAATCGTTGATCTTTTCCGTGGTGCGGGATATTCATTCACCGAAAACCGTTGGTACGGCGATGGGCTTTAATAACTTAGCGGTGGTCGCCGGCGGGATGATCTGCCAACCACTGGCTGGTTATTTATTAGCGCGAGAATGGGCAGGTCAAATGGCGGATGGTGTGCCAGTTTATGACATGCATGCTTATAAAATTGCCTTTATAATGATCCCGATTAGTTTCTTACTATGTGCTATTTTTGGTCGTTACTTTGTTAAAGAAACGCATTGCAAACCCGTGCATCCAGATGCACATCATCATTAAATAGACTTCTTTCCAAGCTAGAAGATTGAGTGATTAATCAAGGCGCAAGGCGCAATGAGCACCGTAGCGCAGCATATATGAGACATATGTGAGCAACGGAGCGCAATTGCAACGCAGAGTAATTACTGAAGATTCGGTTTGGAATAAAGTCCAAGTAAAAAACCGGCTATTAGGCCGGTTTTTTACTTGGGTGTTGTGTGCTCTAGAGATCTTAAGCTAATGCCTTAATTTTGGCATTTAAGCGACTTTTATGGCGTGCTGCTTTATTCTTTTGAATAATACCTTTAGTCACCATTTTGTCTAATACGGAAGTAACTGTTCTAAATTCTTCATTGGCTTGCGTTTTATTGCCTGTGCCGATGACGGTCAGTAATTTTTTAACGTAAGTACGCATCATCGAGCGTTGGCTCGCATTATGTTCGCGATGCGTTTCATTTTGACGCGCGCGTTTTTTTGATTGTGCTGTATTGGCCACTTTTTGAACTCCAAACGTTTCTAGTAAAGGGTCGAGCATAGTGCCGTGAAGTTGGGCGCTTGTCAAGGAGGATTATTAGGTGATTAATAAATGGTCAATCTTAAGATTTATTCCGTGTGGCTTGCCGCGGGCAGAAGGCAATCGAGCACATCATATTAATTGATAGGACTTACGCAAAAAGCAATCTGCTTTGTTGCAAACTCGCTCAAAATCCTCATGTATATATACATTCCGGTATTTTCGCTCATTTGCACCTCGCATCTCATCTTTTTGCGTAAGTCCTATTGATATTCACTTGCACTTATGAGGTGAATTCAGGGCTGTATATACGATATATTTTCCCGTGGTTGTCCGTATGTACTGACCGTTTTTCATTATCAAGACGTTCATCCAACTGTGCCACTTACATTTGCAGCACTTTTCAAACAACATGCAAAAGATGTTATTCAATATCAATTCTTTAATGAACAGTTTGCGATATGTAGTTTTTCACGGCAAGCAAATCCAAAATTTGAATCATTCCTGCAGATCTGGGAGAAATTTTTTAGTGATCCATTATTAATAGTACGTTGGCCGTTATTGGGTATTCCAGAAGAATCGGAGGAATAATTTGAGAAAAGTTAAAAATTTATTCGGCTTCATCAAACCGATTATTTATCAATGCAGTAATTGCGTTGATGGCATCGGTGGCATCGTCACCTTCGGCGGTAATTTCTAATTCGGTGCCTTTGCTGGCAGCGAGCATCATGATGCCCATGATACTTTTGCCATCGACGGTTTTGCCGTCGTAATGAATTTTGATCTCGGCCGTAAAGCGGCCAGCGGTTTTAACGAATTTTGCGGAGGCGCGAGCGTGTAAACCTAGTTTATTAATAATCGTGACAGTTTTTCTTAAAATAGTATATTGATTCATGCTAATTCTCGATGACGGACTTGAATATTGGGTCCCAATTGTTTGAAATGCTCATACAGTTTTTCGGCAATATACACTGAACGATGATAACCACCCGTACAGCCAATGGAGATAGTCATATAATTGCGATTATCTTTAGCGTATTCGGGCAACCAGGTTTCAACGAAATTTTTAATATCATTAAACATTTGGACTACTTTAGGATGCTGTTCTAAAAATTCAATCACTGCTGGATCAGTACCACGGCGATCGCGTAGCGTCACCTCCCAGTGTGGATTAGGTAAACAACGCACATCAAAAACATAGTCACTATCACGCGGAATACCGTGCTTGAAACCAAATGATTGAAACAAGACACTGATCGAATGCGCGCTGCCCCCCAATAAATGCTCTAATTTCTCATGCAGTTGGTGAATACTTAAATGAGTTGTATCAATGCGATAGGCGGCCATTCGTACGAGTGGTTCAAGTTTTAGTACTTCTTTTTCCAGTGCTTCTGGTAATGAAGTATCTTGATTGCTTAATGGATGCTTGCGCCTTGTTGAGCTAAAGCGTTCGAATAAACGATGTTCGTCGGTATCTAAATAAATGATTTCTAATTCAACGCCATCATTACGCAATTGTTGCAAAATATTAAACAGCTCATTCGGATCATCAGGCAAATTACGTACATCGATACCAATTGCAATTTTGTGTTTTTTTTGTAAAGTGTGCGGTAAGGTAGCCAAGAGATTAATGGGTAGATTATCAATACAATAATAGTCGAGATCTTCAAGTAGATGTAAGCAAGTACTTTTTCCTGAGCCCGATCGACCGGTAATTATTACAAATTTCATCTAACCCCTTTAGGAGGGCGACCGGGAGGTCGCCCCTACAATTTTTTCTGCAAGATCTTCATTCGCCAAATAGTCTTGCTGACGTAGTTGTTGCATGCGTACTGCCGTTTCAACTAATACGACTAAATTGTGACTCATGCCCACTGGGATCGTGACTTCTGGAACTTTAATTTTAAAAAATTCTAGTTCGCTGTGCATACCTTGATACCGATCAATTTCATTTAATTCATCCATGGTAAATTCTTTAAGACGAATGATCATATTGAGCGGATATTCGCGCAAGATCACATGGTCACCATACAGGCGACGGACATTAATGATACCCAGGCCACGCACTTCGAGAAAATCACCTAATGCTTTAGGACAAATGCCCATTAGTTGCTGGGTGGTGTCGACAAAAATTTCGATAATATCATCAGCGATAAAGCTATGACCATTATCAATCAAACTCAAGGCTAGTTCGCTTTTACCAATACCACTGCGCCCAACAATTAATACACCATAAGAATGAATTTTCAGAAACACGCCATGCTGAGTAGTCACTATAGTCATATCTATTGTTGATGGCCTAAATTTTTGCCTTTAAATTTTTCTAATTGCACTTCCATTTTATGGATCATTTCATCAATTGACTTATAGATATCATCCGTTTTTGCCGTGGCATTAAGGGTTTTTTCATGGACATGAACATTCATTTCAGCAATTTGTACTTCGTTATTATCGATTTTCATAATGACATCAATTCCGCTGGTGATCCATTTAGCATAATGTTTGATAATATTCTTGATGACTTTTTTAGTGGTGATCTCTTTAAGGGCGTCGGTAATTTCAATATTGTGCCCCGTAAATTTGATGTCATTGGCGGTGTTCATGATGATCTCCTTTTTTAATGTTTCTTAATTAGGACTTACGCAAAAAGCAATCTGCTTTGTTGCAAATTCGCTCAAAATCCTCATGTATGTATATATACATTCCGGTATTTTCGCTCATTTGCGGCTCGCATCTCATCTTTTTGCGTAAGTCCTATTAATGATAAGTTTAGCTGAGTTTTTCAAAATATGCTGAATTTTGTTGCGGGTAAGTTCTTATAATTTAAAGGTTTCGCCTAAATAGACATCGCGAACTTGTTTATTTTCAAGGATCTGCTGTGGTGTGCCTTCACACAAGATCTCGCCATTGTTCACAATATAGGCACGTTCACAAATATCTAAGGTTTCACGCACATTATGGTCAGTAATGAGAATACCAATTGCACGACTTTGCAAATGACGAATAATACGTTTTAAATCAATGACAGAAATTGGGTCGATGCCGGCAAAGGGTTCATCTAGGAGAATAAATTTAGGATCCATCGCCAGTGATCGAGCGATCTCCACCCGTCGACGTTCACCTCCCGACAGGCTCATTCCTAACGTTTCACGAATATGTCCAATATGAAATTCGTTTAATAGTTTTTCAAGTTCTTTATTACGTTGCTTGCTATTTAAATCACTACGTAATTCTAAAATAGCTTGAATATTATCTTCGACACTGAGTTTGCGAAATACCGAGGGTTCTTGTGGTAGGTAGCCAATGCCATATTTTGCTCGGACATGCATCGGTTTTTTGCTTAGATCAACATCATTGAAAAAGAGGGTGCCACCTTCGCCCTTGATCAGACCGACAATCATGTAGAAACTGGTGGTTTTACCGGCACCATTAGGCCCCAAGAGACCCACGATTTCACCTTCTTTAACTTCAATAGAAACGTCTTTAACGACTTGACGTTTTTTATAGGATTTAGAGAGATGCTCAGCTTTTAGGATATTCATTGAATAATCTTAGCTGATTTATGGCTGGCTGTCATAATTTTACTAAATTAAGTTTGGCTGCAATCTTAGATAAGTCTTCGAAATCCTTGTCATTATGTAATAACACCAAATTGTGTTCGATAGCAATTTGAGCGATTAGGCAATCAATAGTACTACGAATGGTGACTCCTTGCTTACGACAGGTAAAATAAAGTTGAGCGGCGTTCTCATAGCTTGTCACGGGTTCTAATGGATGATAGAAATGCTGCGTACTAAAATAATCAGTCAATCGAGCAAAATCTTTTACTGATGATGCCCCTTGAAGAATTTCTTGATATATCGCACTGGTAATGCCAAATGAGTGTTGTTTTTTTAATATGTTTTGTAAATAAGCCACTGCAGCATTTTGCTCTTGGCGTAAATACGCAATCCAAACCGAGGTATCGATTAAGTACATGATAAATTCCAGTTAACCAATACGCGATTTCTTATAATCATAATCTTCACGTATTTTGACGGTGCCGGGCAAATCCCTGAGATCCAGGCGACGATGATTAGTTACAAATTCCTGTAAAGCCAAATCAATTAGTTCTCGTTTACTATCAACATCGGCATATAAAAAAGCTTCATTGACCAGCTGTTCATTCAATACGATATTAGTGCGCATAATACACCTCCTGATGTGTATTATAATACACCAACTAATTATTGGCAATCTTCTCTAGGGACAGCGAAAAAATGGCATTTCAGTTGCCATTTCTCCATATAAAGAGGGTTACGACGTACTACTCGGCGTGTAAATTGTATAGACCTGGTGTAACTTCACGGAATGATTATTTAGGTCAAGATAAGCGCCTTTTGAAGTGGTCACCATATCCAAGCGGTTAGCGGTAATGGGTGCATCGGTTTGGGCGATTTTTTTCGATGGGTAGATTGTCAAATAATCGGTTGTGAAAGTTTGAGCACTATTTTTTTTGCCAGCCGCTTGGTGAATGTATACATGACCATTGAGAAAAACGGTTTCATAACCATTGGTTGCCAAAGCGGTATCCGCTTTCACTTCCCAATAAGGCTCAGTGGGCATATAAAGATAACCCGTAACCACGGTCAAATTAGTACGATTGTCTGTATTGTAATATTGCGCCGTCGCACTAATGAGTCGATATTGGGGTTGGCCTTTTACATCGAACTGCCAGGCATCGACATTTTTGGCGATCAGATCGGGTTCGGTGGATCCGTTGATCGTGATGATCGACGTATGATAATACTTGTATAGATGAAATAGGCCAAAAATCGCAATAGAGAGGAGCGGTCCATAGATAAAGAAGCGAAGTAAGGTAGTGCGAAAAGTCGATTGGTAACTCATACGCCGTATAACTGTTGAGCGGATTTTAATAATTTCTGCGCTTTAAGAATTAAATCACACACCTCACGTACTGCGCCATCACCACCACTGCGCTGGGTGACGTAATGTACTGTTTTTTTGACTTCGGCCATGCTATTGGGTGGCGCCAATTTTAAGGCTACTTCACGCAGTGCAGAGATATCAATAATATCATCACCCATGTAGGCCGTGTGCAGCAGTGAAATATTTAATTGTTTACTACAGTCTTGTAAGGCGATTAGTTTTTTAGCATGACCTTGATAAACGGCGGTGATCCCTAAATCAGCAGCACGCTGCGTGACAATTTGCGAAGTTCGGCCGCTGATGATCGCGACTTGAATGCCACTTCGCATCAGCATTTTGAGACCTAAACCATCTTGGGTATTAAAGGCTTTCATGCAATCACCCGCAGCTGAAAAATAAAGTTTGCCGTCAGTCATCACGCCATCAACATCAAGAACTAATAATTTAATTTTTTTGGCGAGAGCGTTTAATTTTTTAGTGTCGAGCATGTTAGATCACACCTGCTTGTAAAATATCGTGCATATGTAAAACGCCAAGCACTGTTTGCTTCGCATCCACTACGGGCATGACAGTAATTTTGTGAGTTTCCATTTCCGTTAAGGCTTCGAAAGCGAGAATATTTTGTTGAATGGTTTTACATTCACGTACCATTAAATCTACGATGTGAGAATCTGTTAAATTGTGGCCTTGCTCGATCACGCGCCGCAGATCACCATCGGTAAAAATTCCTAGTAGGCGATCATCATCATCAACAATCGTGGTCATTCCGAGGCGTTTTTCCGTCATTTCAATCAAGGCATCTTTGATCAACGCATCAGCATGTACTTTTGGGATCATCTTACCTGTATGCATTAATTCGCTAACGCGTAATAATAAACGTCTGCCGATGATGCCACCGGGATGCGAACGCGCAAAATCTTCATGTGTAAAATTTCGCGCGCGCATCAGAGCAATTGCTAACGCATCACCTAATGCTAATGTTGCCGTGGTGCTTGAGGTTGGTGCTAATGCAAATGGGCCGGCTTCGTGTTGCACCCCTGTATTTAAATTAACCGCGGCTTCTTGTGCCAACGGTGATGTCGGATCGCTGGTAATGCTGATCAATTTAACGGCTAATTGTGTGATGTGGGGTAGTAAAGTCAAGATCTCACTGGTTTTTCCGGAGTTAGAAATAGCGAGTACGACATCATCAGCCGTGATCATACCGAAATCACCATGGGTTGCTTCCGAGGCGTGGACGAAAAAGGCGGGGCTGCCGGTGCTCGCTAAAGTCGCGGCTATTTTATTGCCGATATGCCCTGATTTCCCTAAGCCAATAACAATGATATGGCCTTTGCAGTTTAATAAAATTTCACATGCTTGTGCAAAATGCTCGGCTATATAGTGCTCGAGATCATGGATAGCTTGTGCTTCTTTACGAAGCACCTCTAAACCCCAGATAGTAAATTGTTTCATGGTAGTCATATTGCCAAAATCTTTCTCTTTAGGACTTACGCAAAAAGCAATCTGCTTTGTTGCAAATTCGCTCAAAATCGTCATGTATGTTTATATACATTCCGGTATTTTCGCCTCGCCTCTCATCTTTTTGCGTAAGTCCTATCTTAATACATTGCTTGCGATAGCAAGCTAGAATACAATATTAGCAGATTAATTAGTACAGACATATAGTCTATACTTTATATTATGCTTTTGTTCGTCAGGGATGAATGAGATAAAAATATAGTATATAAAAGGGAAAGAATACGGTGCCGTCAAATCCAGATCACGATCCATACGTTGAAATTCGCAATTTGACTTTTAGTCGAGGTGACCGCCCCATTTTTTCTGATGTCAGTTTTTCGATCCCCCGCGGTAAGATCACCGTTATTATGGGTCCCAGTGGTACTGGGAAAACAACATTGTTGAACCTGATCGCCGGTCAGCTTAAGCCGGATCAAGGCAGCATCGAGGTTGATGGCATTGAAGTGAATCGCTTGAGTCGCAAGAAGCTATTAGCCATGCGGCGTGAAATGAGCTTAATGTTTCAAAGTGATGCCCTATTTACCAGTCTTAATGTCTATGAAAATGTCGCCTTTCCGTTGCGGGTTCATACCCGATTTACCGAAGAGATGATCTATGATTTAGTTTTGATGAAACTGGAGGCGGTCGGTTTGCGCGGCGCGCGAAATTTGATGCCCAGTGAGTTATCAGGCGGCATGGCACGCCGAGTCGCATTGGCGTGTGCAGTGGCCTTAGATCCGAAATTAATGATGTATGATGAAGCATTCACTGGACAGGATCCTATTTCAGAGGGCATATTGGCCAAATTAATTCGCAATTTAAATACCGCTTTAGGCATGACTTCTATTATTGTGACACACAGTCGTAGTTCATTAGCCGAAGTGGCGGATTATATATATCTGTTTGCTGAAGGTAAGATCATTGGTCAAGGAAACTATGAAGAAATGATCAATAGTGATTCACCGTACGTGAAACAATTTATGCATGGCTTGCCAGATGGCCCCGTGCCGTTTCAATATCCGGCACTTGATTATGTGCACGATCTGCAAACCCAAGATCCCCAGCGTCTCAGCAGGGAGGGTGCATGATCAACCTGTTCGCCAGTCTCGGTCGTGCTGCGTTAGATCTATGTGCCAATCTTGGTCGTGCAGGCATAATGTTGGTGTTAGTCGTGGTGCGCCGCTCAACGGTACGTCATAGTTTTCGTGCCCTTATTACCCAGCTTTATTCAGTGGGTGTTCTTTCTGTACCGATCATTATTGTATCAGGAGCTTTTATTGGTATGGTGGTGGGTTTACAAGGCCATCATACTTTAGAAAAATTTGGCGCTACCGAGGCTCTTGGGCAACTTGTCGCCTTAAGTGTGGTACGTGAATTAGGTCCGGTCGTGGCGGCGTTATTATTTGCCGGTCGGGCGTGTTCGGCATTGACTGCCGAAATTGGTTTGATGAAAACAACCAATCAATTAGCGCGAATGGAAATGATGGGCGTTGATCCATTGGGTTATGTGATTGCCCCCCGTTTTTGGGCGGGTGTGATCTCCTTGCCGTTATTGACGATCATTTTTGATTTAGTCGCCATTTGGGGTGGTTATATAGTGACAGTAAAATTGTTAAATGTGGACGGCGGAACGTTTTGGTCAAATATGCAAGCGAATGTGCAATTTTATGACGATGTCCTCAAAGGGCTTTTTAAGAGTGTTGTGTTCGGCATTGTGGCGACGTGGGTTGCCGTGTACCAGGGTAATCAATGTGTACCGACTGCCGAAGGGATTGGTCGTGCAACAACAAACACGGTGGTCTATGCTTCATTAGCGATTTTGGGTTTAGACTTTATTTTAACAGCCGTGATTTTAGGAGGATGGTAATGAAACAAAGAACTATAGACGTTATAGTGGGTGTTTTTGTATTGGCAGCGGCAATTGCCTTACTGGTATTAGCCATGAAGATCAGCGGTTTAACGAATACCAATAAATCCACAAGCTATCACATCAAAGCCGATTTTGATAATGTCGGCAGTTTAAAAATTGGTGCACCCGTGAGCATTTCGGGTGTGAAAATTGGCGATGTTGATTCGATTACGTTAGATCCACAAACGTATCGCGCTGTGGTGTTGATGGAAATTTCTTCGAAGGAGAGTGTGTTGCCGACGGATACTTCAGCAAGTATTTTTACCGAAGGTATTTTAGGTTCGCAATACATTAGTTTAACACCGGGATTTGCGACGAAAAATTTAACTGAAGGTGGGCAAATTCAAAATACGCATTCGGCATTGATTTTAGAAAACTTAATTGGTCAGTTAATTTTTAACATGAAGAAATAAGGAGGTAGCTGATGAAGAAGGTAGATATGGCTAGACGTGTTTTAGTTAAATTTGTTTTGAGTATTTTTTTATTACTAAGTTCAGGTATCGTCTTAGCACAAGCTGATAACAATCCGCAGGCTATGCTCAAGCAATTGACTGCGGCGACTATCGATCAAATCAAAGCCTATAAAACAGCTCATCCCAAAGATGTTAAAGTTCCGTTTAGTGTGATTTATAATATCGTCGATAAAGAATTACTGCCTCATGTCGCCAAAGAAAAAATGCTGCAAAGCATTTTAGCGCGGCAATGCAGCTATTCTTCGGCCACCCAAAAATGTGAGCCGATCAAGGTCGCCATGATCCCTAAAGCACAGTGGCAAGACCTACAGCAACAATTTATTTATTTATTAGTTAATATGTATGCTTCGGCGTTATCAGAAGCGGACAAATATGAGATCACCTTTAAACGCACTCGCCAAAAAATAGTGGCCATCCCAGGCGCGGAAATTAGTATTGATAGTCAAGTACAGATGCCGCAAAGTGATCCCATTTCGCTTACATATCAATTAATATATCAATCCGATCAATGGTTAGTGTATGATTTTAGCGTCAATGGTAGTATTAGTATTGTTGAAAGTTTGCGGGCGCAATTTGCTCCCGTAATTCAACAAAAAGGTATTGGTGGCTTAATTCAAATGCTAAAAACGCATAATGAAAACTTTACTAAACGGCAGGATGCAAATAGCTAGATGGCAATAGAGAGCGTATCAATAGTTGATAATGCAGTTAGCTTAAACGGTGACATCACTT
>SHZH01000084.1 GCA_009692385.1 Gammaproteobacteria bacterium
ATTATGTCGAACCATCGACCGAAATTGAACATCTATTTTGCACAATCTGGAAGCATATATTGCAAATTGAAAAAGTAGGAGTGTCAGATGATTTTTTTGGGTTGGGTGGGGACTCAATTAGCGCGATCCGCATGGTTATCATGTTAAAAGAGCATAATATTGATGTGGCAGTAAAAGATGTATTTAAACAACGCACAATCGGAAAGATATCACTTCTTATTAATGAAAATAAAGAAAATAAAATATCTTTTTATACGCCATTCTCGTTAATTAACTTACAAAATGTCTTGGGGCAACATCAAATAAGCAACATTGCTGAGATTGAAGATATTTATCCAGCAAGCTACTTGCAAATAGGAATGTTGTTAGAAGAAGATATGGCAAATCATGACGGGACTTACCACAGTATTTTTGTCTACAAATTGAATGCCTCACTAGATGCTCAGCGAGTCCGTTTGATATGGCAGTCTTTGGTAAACAAGCATGCTTTATTAAGAACAGCATTTCTTATTGATCCTGATTATGGATATTGCGCAGTTCAGTACAAATTCCTTGATGTCAGCAATAAGATTAAAGAAATAGATATTTTAGATTTAGAAAATTATATTACCAAAGAAAAACACGTTGTTTATAATAAAAAAACTCCAGGATTATTCCACGTTTTTTTAGCGCCAAAATCAGAATCGGATTTTGTTTTCATGTTTTCTGCGCATCATGCCATTGAGGATGGGTGGAGCGTTGCTAATTTGATTGTGGAATTTGTTGAAGCATATTTGGCGACAAATAGCATTAATTCTAACGATCTACCGTTTTATGGGGAATTTGTCGCTGAAGAGAAAGATGCTGTCGAAAAACCTGAACATCAAGACTTTTGGAAAAATTATCTTAAAAAGATTGATCAGAACAAAAAATGTTTGCTTGAGAAAGATTTAATAAAAAATGAACACAATGATGTGGCTATAGAACTCAATAAACGACTTTCCGAGAAAATCGTATCTCTTGCTGCGAAAGCCAACGTAGTACCCGATGTGATATTCATGGCGGCGTATGTACTAACATTGTCTAGTTTTTTTAAAAGTGAAGACATTATTTTTGGGGTTGTTGTTAACAATAGACTAGAGAGAAAATGGGGTGACAAATTGTTTGGCCTTTTTCTTAATACCATTCCAGTAAAAATCCATGTTGAAAAGAATGGTTCCATTTCCAAATGGGACTTAATTGAAACAATAAAAAATGAAAAAATCAAATACTATCAGCATAAGCAATACCCATATGGGAAAATTAAGACTGATTTAAAATTAAAAGCCGACATTTATGACTTTGCTTTTACTTATTTGCATTTTGAATCTTTAGGAAAGCTATTTTCCAGCGGTGTTCTCCAAGAAATATATCAATATGAAAAAACAAATATTCCAGCAACACTGCACATTCTGCGAAAGAATGAATTGTTTTCGATCACTTTAAAGCATAAAGTTAACTTTATTAACTCAAGATTTGCTTTGGAACTAATCAAAAAGTTTGAATATTACCTAGAGCAACTGATAACAGAATCGATAACAACTATAAACATCTATCATGATTCGATACATTTTTCATTAGAAGCTTATGAAAACATTCAAGTGCCACATATAGATTCTAGTGCTGAATTAATCGAAAACGATGATAGATCACCAGATGTGACGGAAAATGTACTTCATAACAAATTACTGTCTATTTGGAGTAATATCTTACCTAATATTACAATCTCAATTGATGATAATTTTTTTGATATTGGCGGAAACTCAATTCTAGTGCTTGCAATGCAAGCGCGCATACAAGCCGCGCTTCAGCTCGATAATCTTTCAATAGTTAGCCTTTTCAAATATCCAACTATTAGAAAGCTCAGTGAGTATTTATCGTCCAATAAATTTGTATCAAATTCTCACCAAGTATATTACAATCATGCATATTGCGATTAGCTTTTAACAAAAAACTTATGAGGATCTATGAATCAACCTAGAATGCCCTATAAATATCTAATGGTTTTTGTTGTTGCATTCGTTGCTTGCTATATGACACAAGCCGTACTCTTAAATCGTTTAATTGACATTCATGGCCTCTATATTACTGGTGGCACCTTTATCTATTTTGTTTCTCCACTGATAAGCGATGTTGTCACTGAAGTTTACGGTTACAGAATTGCTCGACAATTATTATGGCTTGGATTGTTCTCAGTTATTTTTTTAACTATTAGCGTTAACATTTTTATAAGATTACCATCTCCCCCTTTCTGGGAGGCAAACGCTGCCGCCTACGTCATCGCTTTAGGTTCTTTATTTCGCAATACTGTCGCAGGTATTTTTGCCATCCTGATAGGACAATTCATCAATATTTATCTTATTAGCAAATGGAAAATAATTTTACAGGGCAGATTCTTTTGGTTGCGCAGCGTTGGCGCAAGTATTATTGGTGATGGATTAACAGTCACGCTTGCAATTGTTCTTATTTTTGCGGGACGCGTACCAGCTGAAAAGTTTGCTGCGCTCTTAATTCCAGAATTGATAATAATGGTAATTTTTACTGCGTTAGGCGGCCTACCAGCAACTTTACTTGTCAAATTAGTCTCAAAGGCAGAGAGTTTAAATTCTTATGACATTGGCGTTAATTTTAATCCATTTAAACTCACCACCAAAGAAAATTAGAGGAGACCTAGAAATATGCCAGTTAATCGATCTGATAAAGTGTTTTTTGACAATATGCAAACTACAGCAGCAAAAAATCCAGCACCAAAGCCATTTGACCAAATGAGTATCGATGAGATTCGAGCCGGTTTAGACATTTTTATCTCTCTTGCCGGTCAAAAAGGTGCTATTAACCATATTGAATCAACAGTTACAACACGTGACGGTTATTCAATTCCAATCAGAATTTACAATCCTGAGAAGAATGGTCCCGTATTTATTTATTATCCAGGATGTGGTTATATTTGTGATTTATTTGAAAGTAATGCTATATTTGCTTCACGTATAGCCCAATACGCCGATATTAAAGTAATAATACCTCAGACTCGCTTAGCTCCAGAATTTCCTTTGCCTAAACCAATTGAAGATGCTTTTGATATTTTCAAAGGTGTATCTAGTAATTCCCACAAATTCGGTGTCGATCCTAATAAAATTATTATTGGAGGTTTGAGTTCTGGCGCACACACTGCCGCTTGCATTTCTAATCTAGTACTGACCGAACCACATTTAAAAATATATCACCAGATTTTATACAATGGCTCATATGATTTATCTCATTCTACACATGAGTATGATGATTATGAAAAAGAAGACATAATGGTTAATCCTGATGTTGTTAAGTTCTTTATGCATAAGTTTTGGGGATTGACTGAAGCTGATCTTAAAAATTCCTCATTTTCGCCCTACTATAGTTTGACTTATGGTCATTTACCATCCACCAGTATTATAGTAAGTGAATATGATGGTTCTCGAAACGACTCTGAAAGCTATAGTAAAAAATTACGTCAGCACGGAAAGCTAGCTAATCATCTTGTAATAGCCGGGCAAACACATAATACGGCACTTTTAAGAAAAGCGATGTCAGATGGGGAAGATCCTGCAAAAGTAATTGCTGATGAAATTACGCGAGTTTTGCATCCCGGTACATGACGAAATTTTTATGGTATTAGCCAGATGAGCTAATCTGCATCGAAACAAACCCTGGAAACAATGCGTATACGACTGCAGTTGGCATCTTATACTTCTAATAATCTATTTTATAAATTTACTAAATTGATACTACTGAAACACCATTATCAACAATTAAATCTAAACCGTGTACAGCTTTTGCTTCATCAGACGCTAAAAAAATTGCCGGGCCAGCTAAATCTTTTGCAACCATAAAGCCTGTCTTGGTTGGGGTGTTGTTTTTTATTCTTTCACTGATGACTGGATCATTTACAAAAACTGAATTTCCTGGTGTATCTGTGCTGCCAGGTGATAATAAATTAATGTTAATATTATATTGGGCTAATTCTGAGACCATTACTCTCACTAAAGCTTGCATTGCTCCTTTAGTGGCGCTGTAAGCAGATAACGTAGCAAATCCAATATTAGCCGCAGTGGAAGAAACAAAAATAATCTTACCGTAATGCTGATGTTTCATATGCGGTACTACTGCACGTGTTAATATGAATGCACTTTTTATATTGGTATTAAACGTAAAATCCCAATCTTCCAGAGTATGTTCGTCAAACGGCTTAAAAATAGCCAATCCTACATTATTTACTAAAATATCAATACGTCCATATTTTACAATAACACGCTCCACCAAATTTTTACATTCAATGTCTTGAGTGACATCACATGCAATAGCTTGTGCTTTACCGCCATCATGAATAATTTTGTTTGCTACTTTTTTACCAATTTATGGATTATTTTTATTGACCACGATGACAGTTGCTCCTTCTTGAGCATAAGCATAGCAAACGGCCTCTCCAATACCTTGAGAACCTCCGGTTATAATAGCTATTTTATTTTTTAGGCGCATTAAGCTATTCTCACTTGAACATAATTTGGTTATTAACACGATATAAAAACGCGACTCTTTATATGGCCAGTTCTTGCAAATTACCGTACCACTTTCGATATTTTTTTATGCTGATGGCGTATACAGAGGTTTCGCATAGTAAATTAATTCTTATCCGTGTTAATTTTAAATGGATTGAAATTAACACCAATATCATAAGAATTAGTGAGTCCTTCGGCTTTTGCAACAGCTTTTGCAAGGAATGAAGCAGGAACAGCACACACAGCTGTAAAGCAGACCATTATGGCTAGCTCATATGCAAGATTTGCTGTAAAGAACCCAGCAGGCATTCGACCACCAAAAGTACCTAAAATAGTTAATACTACCGTTGCACTATCTCCTATGACGCTAGAACCCAAGCTACGTAGCCAAAAATAGCGTCCTTTAGTTAAAATTCGCCATTTACTAATCAAATAAGCATTGATCGATTGACCAATAAATACAGTAAAAATACTGACGATGGATGTCCTGACAATAGAATCTAAGGCAGTAGAATACGCATCGATGATTTTCACCCAAAAAGGCGGTGAAGGCAAATGAATGCAAATTCCGATTGAAACAGCAAAGAGAACTAATGAGAACAACCCACACCAAAGAATTTGCCTAGCCACTTTATAACCATACACTTCCGCAACAACATCTAAAATTAGAGGAGACATAAAGTAAAGAAAAGTTCCGCCAGTAATATACCCATGCCCAAATGTAACTAAACGATTCATTAGAAGTTCTTGTGCCAAATAGCATGTAATAAATGCAGTAATAAAATAAGGCAGATATTTGTAGTGACGGCGTTGCTGCATAAGTAATAATACTGAGTTGCTCAAAGAATTGGCACTATATCAAGGCCGCCCGCTTCTGGTCAAGCAACACTTTCAAAGCCTTATTGTTGTTATTCTAAAATGGCTCGGAAAACCTTGTTGATCTTGAAGATATGATTTAACATGCCAGCAAAAGTTCATCCAAAATTTACGTAACCATCATTTGATGGTTACAACACAGCAGTTTGTTTTTATGACAGATATTATAAGTGACATTGCCATAATAGGTATGGCAGGACGTTTCCCAGGTGCACAAAACCTTGCTGCATTTTGGGACAACATCGAAAATGGTGTTGAATCAATCTCTTTTTTTAGTCGAGAAGAATTATTAAAATCAGGCATTTCAGAAGAGATTTTAAAT
>SHZH01000085.1 GCA_009692385.1 Gammaproteobacteria bacterium
ATGTAAAAAAACGCTCAAGAAACCAAATAATATTAATATAAATAAAGAAGAATAAGAAATATGCAAGCACGATGAGAACCATATAGTCTTGGATCGCACCCGAGATTAACGCTCGCAAGCGAACTGCTTTTTTCGGCATGGCTACCGATACTGGATTAATGAAATAAGGCAAACTGTAACCCACTTTCTGCAACAGCGTGACATCCACAGCGACAGGGCCTAAAAGTACATCTAATTTGTTTTGGCTAATTGCTTGCCAATTCTTCGCCATATCCGAGGTTAAAATTACATAGGTAAAAGACAAATGCTGCGCTTTAGCAATTTGCTCCCACATATCAACACTTAAACCGCTGGGAAGACCTTCGCCATCAATGAAACTAATAGGTGGATAATCGGCGGGCACGCCGACTCGTAATGAAGTCGGTGCGGCAAAAGCAGTAAACATGAATACAATGCTGAGCAATAAAAAATAAGCCCGAAATCTTTTCATTAGCGTTTCCTTTAATTAGAATCATTACCTCTCATTATGGCTAAAAAATCTATTTTTGACCACTCTCACTAGAATTCTCTCAATAAGGCCAAGCATTGCTGCAAATTCTTAATGGCATGAATCGTCACACCCTCGATGGCTTTTTTCGGCGCATTGCCCGCGGGCATCATGATATGTTTAAAGCCGTGTTTAATCGCATCTTTCAAACGCTCTTGACCATTGGCAACCGGTCGCACTTCACCCCCCAATCCCACTTCACCAAACACAGCTAGATCGGCCGGTAATATTTTATTGCGTAAACTGGAGACTACGGCGAGTAAAACTGCCAAGTCCAAAGCAGTTTCGCTGATCCGCAAGCCACCAACGATATTAATAAAGACATCTTGATCGTACGTCGCAATGCCTCCGTGGCGATGTAATACGGCCAATAACATTGATAAGCGATTATAATCGAGACCCACTGCCACCCGCCGTGGATTATCAGAATGCGATTGATCGACTAAGGCTTGTACCTCGACTAATAGAGGTCGGGTACCTTCCCAAGTGACCATCACCACACTGCCGGCAGTTGGAGCTGCACCTTCGCGTGACAGGAAAATCGCCGATGGATTAGTGACTTCTTTTAAACCTTGTTCGGTCATGGCGAAAACCCCGAGTTCATTGACCGTGCCAAATCGGTTTTTAACCGCGCGGATCAAACGAAAGCGACTGCTTTGCTCGCCCTCAAAATATAAGACCGTATCAACCATGTGCTCTAAGACACGCGGTCCCGCTAAATTACCTTCCTTCGTTACATGACCCACCAAGAAGATCATGGTGCCCGTTTGTTTGGCAAAACGCACTAATTGGGCAGCACTTTCTCGCACTTGACTCACGCCGCCGGGTGCCGAACTGACATGCTCGGTATACATAGTTTGAATCGAATCAATCACAACGACATCGGGACGTTCTTTATCCAGCACGTGAATAATGCGCTCAACATTAGTATCGGCTAATAACTGTAGATCAGGCGCTTGCAGTTGCAAACGTTCAGCGCGCGCACTGATTTGTTCTAAAGATTCCTCACCACTAATATAAAGCGTTTTACGCTGTTGACTTAAAAAACAGAGGCTTTGCAATAATAGGGTTGATTTACCGATGCCGGGATCACCCCCTAAGAGCACCACCGAGCCACGCACAATGCCGTCCCCCAGCACGCGATCGAATTCGACGAGACCCGATGAAAACTTTAGTTGTTTTTCGGGGTTTGCCGAGGCTAGCACAAGTTCACTCATGTGTTTAATTCTGTTATCATGCCCACTCGCGTATCCGTCAAAAGGAGTTAAGCGGGCTGAGGAAGTTGGGGAAGCCGGAGACTGAGTCTCCTCCACAAGAGAATTCCACACGCCGCAATCGGTACACTGTCCTTGCCACTTGGGAAATTGCGCCCCACAGGCTTGACACGCGAAGACAACTTTAACTTTAGCCATATAGAGAATCCTAATTAGTTTTAATTACTTTATATTGTTAAACAGTTTACCAGGAATAAATGAATTTATTTAACAGAACGAAAGCCCTACAGCTTCCTTTCATCGGCGTGCTTATCGTATTAAGTCTAATACTAAGCCTTTGGTCGCCCCGTACTTTTAATGCGGATCCAACTACTCCACAGAGTATGGATCATCATCAGTTCGTCGAATTCATTGCGGCGCAAGCCGACAGTGCCAATATCCAGATCATCCAAAATCGCCAGCAATTACTCAGTCTTTATCGCCAGTTCAACCATCATCGACCTATATCGGCCTTTTCGTTGCTGTGGTTACAAAGTTTAGCTAAAGACTATAAAATCCCTAACTCTCAATTCAAGCATGATAGCACCTGGCAAACATTAATAGAACGGGTTGATATTATTCCTGAGTCGCTCGTCGTCGCGCAAGCGATTGAAGAATCCGGCTGGGGCACATCGCGCTTTGCACAAACAGCAAATAATTACTTCGGCCAACAATGTTATTCGGATGGCTGTGGCGTGAGTCCTCAAGGTTATGAGAATGCGAGTTTCCAATTACGTAAATTTCCAGATGCGTTCACGTCGGTACAAAGTTATATGAATAACTTAAATTCCTTAGGCGCTTATGCGGATTTTCGTGAACAGCGTTATGACTTACGCACCGGCGGCAAACCCTTGACTGGTTTAGCACTGATTGACACCATTACCAGCTATTCGAAACGCGGCAGTGACTATATTGACACCATTCGTACTATCATCTCGCAATACGATCTCACTCGCCTTGATACCATCGGCTTATTTCAAAATCAGTATTTTACGTATTTATAACGTAAGTTCTTCCTATCTCACCATATCTGGGTAATAATAATTATTTAGAGGAATACCAATGAATGCACGTCTAGTCAATTTAATGCGCGATTATCGTCATTATCACGTTAAAGCATGGACGGTATATTCGCATTTCATTGGTATACCTGTGGTGACATTTTCAGTATTGATTTTCTTCAGTTGGTTTCAATTTTCGCTGACTAATATTATTGGTATTAATTTGGCCTGGTTAGGAATTATTATTTTAGCGATTTTTTATATTAGCCTAGATCGAGCAATTGGCATTGTGACCACAATCGGTATGATTTTATTAGGCTGGTTAGTCAACGTGCTGTCGCCGGACGGATTGACATTGAAGAGTTTTATTTTATTTTTGGTCACCTTTATTTTAGGCTGGGTGTTTCAATTAGTCGGTCATGTGATTGAAGGACGTAAACCGGCGCTGCTCGATAATTTTGTGGCCTCGGTGTTTATCGCGCCCTTGTTTATTGTCGCCGAAGTATTTTTTCGTTTAGGATCAAAAAAAGATCTGCAGGCAGCGATTAAATAATTCCTCAAATACTGTAAATATCATTTTACCAATTTTTCAGTAACCATCCATTAGTAATGACTTGTCGCGTTTTGCGCGGCCACGGAAAAGATGGGCTATTCGTTAATCAGTTTAATGAAATTAAAAAAGGAAATCTCGCGCACAGCCCTCTTGTTTTTACTTACCAAAGTGCTTATAAACAAATAAAATCATGATCTACAAACAGTTTGTATTGTTCTGAACGAAGCGAGAACACATTTTGATCGTTTGACGATAATTTGAAATATTCAGGCGCTAAAATGTATTTAAATCAAGCGGCTTATATTTTTTGTCGATATCCGAATACGCAAAAATCTGGCCATTTTCGATGTCGAAAAACCACAGATGGATCCTCAACTCATCATTCGCGACTTTATCTTTGATCCAGGGGAAATTTAAGCAGTTTTCATACGAGCGATTGAGGGCTAATTTGGCGTAGTTATCGACGTTATGAGTAGGTACGTTATCAAGTTTTACTAACGAAACCCAGCTGTCGATAAAATCGTTTTTATTTTCGTCATGACCATCTAATAAAGCTTGAATGCCACCACACTGACTGTGGCCTAATAAAATGAGATGTTTGATCTTTAAAAATTGAATGCCAAATTCTAAAGCCGCGCTGGTACCATGGTGCGCATCATCTTTTTCATAGGGGGGTACAATATTAGCGACATTGCGCACCACAAATAAATCACCTGGATCGCATTGCAAAATTAACGCTGGATCAACACGTGAATCACAACATGAAACCACCATTATTTTGGGCTGTTGACCATAATCCGAAAGATATTTCATGATCGACTGATCACCTAACGCGTAGTTTTTGCGAAAGGCTTGATAACCTTCGAGTATTTTTTTAAAACTAGATTGCATTTACCGACCTCGCTTAGCTTGATTCTAACATTAAAAGTTAAGATTTTCTTAATAATAAAACTATTTTACGTTTTATTTTCGCCATTTCTGTGGAGTTAATATTGCGTTAATCTTGGATTGTTATAATAACTGTACAAAATAATAACTATAAAAAATAAATAAGTGATGGGTTGGATCGCTAAAATCGAAGATGGAACAGAGATACTAATAAAAATAGAAAACTCCAATTCCGCTGTAGAATAGATGAAAACGACTAATCACTTATTAATACACTATCCCAGCTATACGCTGGGATTTATTTTTTTCAAAGTAAAAAAAGCGCTCATCCAATAGACTGACAAGATACCCACATACGCGCCGAAGATGACGTCACTCACATAATGATCGAGCATGATCACGCGACTAAAACAAATCACGGTGGCTAGTAACATTAATAAAATAGTCACTGCACGCTTATTTAAAATTTTTGCGATCGCATAGAGCGCTGCAAAATTTGCTAATGCGTGACCAGATGGCGTGGAGTTAAAGGCATCTTTGAGCTTGAAAAAATCGAAGCCATACACGTTCGACTGGAACAATAATTCGGGACGATAACGGGCTAAAATAAACTTAAAAATAAAACCTAAAATAAACGCGAGAAAATAGGCCATACTAAAAAATAACCAGGGCTGCGCCATCGTTGTCCGCTTTTGTCCATAATGCATCCAACAGCCTATGATCAGTGACGCTAGCGCAATAACAAGCCAAACTTGGGGTGAAAACACAATTTTAATTCCCAACGATAACTTAACTAAGGTGCTGTCGTGCAGATGCTGGTGCAGCCATTGTGCAATGGGAATATCCAACCACGTGTAAAAAATGTAATATAAAATCACTAACGACACGATAGCTAAAATACTATTGTGTAACATCGACTTTTTCATTATGAGATCCTCAAAATTATTGCTGCAATACTAACATTGTTATTTTAAAGTGAAAAGCGATTGCTTTGGCGTTGTTGCTTTTTTTGGCTGTTTAATTTTTTACTTGTTTTGCCACGTTTGACGGCTGCTTTGGATGGCTTTGTCTTGATCCGCTTTTTAGGGACATAGTGAGCACGCTGAATAAATTTTTCTAAGCGATGTAAGGCTTCTTGACGATTTGCCGTTTGCGTACGATGAGTTTGTGCCGTGATCACCAATTCCCCGCGTTTGTTAACGCGATTACCAGCCACTTGATAAAGCTGGGTTTTAACTGCGTTTGATAACACGCTAGATAGATCAATATTAAAATGTAGTTGCGCAGCAGTAGCGACTTTATTCACATTCTGCCCACCTGGACCAGAGGCGCGAATAAATTGCCAACTTATTTCATGTTCAGGAAT
>SHZH01000086.1 GCA_009692385.1 Gammaproteobacteria bacterium
CGTGGAAGGTATTTAATGCCATGCTCGTGAATCTCATCTTGCCCTTCTGATGCCGCCTCACATCGTTCCCAGACGTTATAAAATTCGGTGTATTTCTCATGTTGTGTATCGACTGCCATAGCTAAATTCCTGTAATTGTTGCGAAATTAGGTCTATTGTGTAGGACGGGGAATTTGAACGCAACAAAGTACCCGCTGCTATCCACCCAATCATCAATCGCTGGGTGTGTCGTCCATTTTTCAGGGTCTAATTTATCATCATAACCTTGGGTTTCGAGTGCATTTGTTAGATTCGGACACTTGTCAGTGTTCACAAACAATTTATCGTGTGATATTAAGGCGTTGTACGCATTAACCCTGTCTCGTATAGCTGGGTTGCTGGGGTTGTATTGAAGCTGATAGCCTGCCTGTCGGATCATCGCGATGTCTGACAGACTTGAGTTGGTTTTCCCAGCCTTACCACTTGCGTCTGGATAGATAATTATTTTTTTATCGCCATATCGCGTTAAATTATTGATGAAGTCCTGTGTATCGTGGGACGTGAATTCATCCACTGCAATAGGGATATTATTGTCGATTACAAAAGTCACAGCACAGCACCCGCCAATGTTAAAATCAATGCCGATATGGATAAGCGTATCATCATCTGTTAAAACCCGCTGCACATGGTGCTTATGTCTGTCAAAAAAATGATACACCTTATTTTTATTTAACGATACAAATTCACCCTCTAGGTATAATTGCGCCAAGATTGGGTCGTAATTCGCCAAAATCTGCTCTACATAATCTTTGGGCAGCCACCTGTTTGAGTATGTTGATGCCTTAATCAGCTTGTAGCCTTTTTGTTTTCTCTTTACCCACTTTTCATACACAAAGCCGTTCACGCCTTGGTCTGGGGTGGTCACTAGCCCTATGGTGTTTTTGCCAATACAGACTTGTCGATTACGTTCTGAGATTTTACGCCATACCAACTCTGCCTTATCTTTTCTGAGCGTGTCCAACTCGTCACAGATAGAATGTGCGACCTCATAAGCGATAATTCGCTCTGGTCTGTCATAACTTCTAAAAATTATCTTTCCGAAGCCGTGCAACTTAATCGTGTACGCGGATTTATTAACTGTGTACGCAATGTTAAGCATGGCTAAATCTTGCTCAACGCCAACCATCGCCCTCAACACTATCAAATCATAACTCGGCATATAGTACGCACCGTCCGCGTATGGGTCAGCAAGCAACAGCCTAATCAGCCTTAAAGTTCCAGCCCGTGATTTGCCGCTGCCTAAACCCCCAACAATTGCGGGGAACGGCTTCTTGCTGTTGATGAATTGTTTTTGCGGCGTGGTTAGCCTAATCAGCATCAGTATCATCATCCGCATCAGTATCATCATCCGCATCCGTGAAAAGGATAGGCTCTGAACGCTTATCTACAATCTCAACTTCTCTTGTTTCGCGCCAACCCATCTGGGTTTTGCTCCACCAAATAGCGGCTGACGTATCTCCTGCGACTGCTTTTTGAAATAATGTTTGCCCTACCTTACTGTTTGCTTTAGCTTTTCCTTGTATAAGTTCTTTTTTAAAATGTTTGTTTAAAGTATCTTCATCAATGCCCTCACGAATAATGGCAGAAATATGAGCAAATGGAACTCCAAAACCACTCATTGCTTCTACTTGTTTTCGCTCCTCATCTGTTGGTGTAAATGATGGTCTAGCCATAATATTCTTTTATTACTCCGAAAAACTAGCCGTAGGGTTAGTTCTTAATTTAATCATTCTTCTAGTTTCCCATGATTTTTTGTATTCTGCATCTTTAAATAATTTTGAGAAGCCTGTAATGTGCTTTAATTTTAATAGTTCTTCGGCTTCCATTCCAAGCTCATTGCATATTTGAGAATCTTCCCATCCATTTTCAAACATTGAAAAAACCATACTTGACAAGCCTGTTACAGAATGCTTGCCTCTTGCTCTATTGTGTCTTACTGTTGAAGCCATTCGGTCATTGATGTCGCTATTTATAACAACAATAGGTAATAATCCTTTGTTAAGATCATAAATGTCTTTGTTATTTTTCATAGTAAAATATCTATGAAACCCATCAACAATGATATAGCTATCGTTTTCTTTGTCATAAATAGTTACAACTGGCTGAGTATAACCATCATGTTTTATTGATGTATAAAGCAACTTTAACTCAACAGAAGCAACGCTGTTAGGGTTGTAGTCATTGGGTCTTACTTTGTTTATATCTGTCCATCTAACAAAATCAATAGGTTGTTGTTGTTTTCCGCTTAAATCCGTGTGAATAAACTCACGAAGTTCATTCAAAAAACCAGCATCATTATTTGTTAGTTCTATAAGTTTTTGTTTTAAATCATTATCCATAAATTATGTCCTGTATAAATTTATTTTTAAGGTCGGCATCATGGCGAATTCCTTTTTTGTATTTAAGATAACCAAAAACATCAGGGCTTTTATCAAAATTAAAAAGCTTTGCCCCAGTATCATTAGCTAATATTGCCGTAATACAGGCTTTGCAGTATTTTTCTTTAATTAATCGGTGCGAATAAATAGCATCTTTTTTAACAAATATCCTTGAAAATGCTTCTTTAACGTCAGGGTCTGTTATTAGATTGTCTAATAAATACTCACGATATTCATACCAATCTTTAAACATATAAGGCAATGTTTTGGGCGTTCTTATTGAATCTATTTTAAGATGTCCTGCCGTATTTATTCCAGCTATACGTTTGGTTAATTTTGACCACAATTTACTATCAATCTCTTGCACCATAAACAAATTAGCTACGGCTGTTTCATGATGAACATTAGATACTCGCATATCTTTTAAAGCGCATCCATGCCTAAATAAATCGTCATAATGACTACAATAATCTAAATCATAACTATAAATGAATTTCCACACGTCAGATAAATGCCAATCATAAATAGGATAAAAAGTATAATGATCTAGCCCTTCATTTAGTTTTTTGCCGTAAGTAATATGCTTATAAGTTAAGCTGTGAGTTAAAGCTACCATTCGTGTTGGTGATTCGTCAGTTCTTATTCCACCAAGATTAGCAGTTCTTAAATGACCAAATTCAGTTTTGATAATATTGGTGAAAAGGTCTTTAAATCTGTTAGTTCCATATTTATTAACAGTTTTTGCTATTTGATCTCTTTCCCGTATCCATTTATCCTTATCTTCTTCTGCCCAACAATGCAACCAATTATCTGTAGTAGATGTTGAATTGTACAAGACCATAGGTATCTGCATCCAATACGGGTCTACTCTATGGTCATACATTACCCTTTTTATATAATCAGCCACGCTTGACCATTCGGCTTCTTGGTCAATAAACATAACTTTTAATGGCAATCTTCCTTTTTCTTCAGCAACCATTAATGCCAAATTAAGAACAACAGTGCTATCCTTCCCACCGCTAAATGAAACAACTATGTTTTCAAATTCATCAAAGAAATAACGTGTTCTTTCCAGCGCAGCTTCAAGTACGTTTTGTTTTTTGTGGATTTTCATTTTCTTATTCTTTTGCCATTTTCGCCAATAGATTGTTTTTTTATATAATTTAAAATCTTAGGCAGCACTTCTTCTTTTGGTAATAATATTTTACTATCTACAGAACAAGCCAAATAATAAGTTGCGAATTTATCTTTAGATAACAATTGGTGCGGTGAATGAGTGTCCAATTGAACTAAAGTATTATCCCGTATTAAAACCTCCTCTTTGTCTAATCCACGTAAACTAAAATTATCGCTTTTTACAATTAAATGCCATGTGTATCTTGGGTAGCCTCTGTCTGTATGCAAAGGCGTTTGTTTTCTTACGCCTATCCAATGAGGCTCTGATGTGCTTTCTGCTTTGCCCCATGTTTTTAATTGATGTCCTTTTTTATCCATCACTTCATTGAATTGATCTTCATTAAATTTAAAACCTTCTACAGCTATGTCATATTCGCAATATATAACAGGATTTGTTCTGTCGCCTTCTTTTAAAACATAATTCCATGATACATCCATAATTAATCCTTAAAAGTAAAGCTTTGTCGTTTTGATGATCTTCTTTTGTCTATCATGCTTTTTGCAATTTTATGGTCAACTAAATTAGGAATGTGTATCCAGTATTTTATTTTTTGTTCTTTAAAATAATATTGAGTGACTAAATCATTAGGGCTAATATGCTCATCTTGTTTGCACATATCTTCAAATTCAAAACTGTAATCAAACAATTTTTTAGCCATGCCTTTGGGCAAATAAAAGCATTGGTGCATAAGAAAATTACCGCCAGACTCATATCGGCTTCCAATTGTTAAATCTTTTTTTCTCATGCTAAAAAACTGTATAACCTCATCAAGTCGTTCAGATATAGATTTTAAAATTTTATTATAAAAATCATTACATAAAATTATATCGTCTTCCAATTGAACGCAAGCATCATCTCCAGCCATTTGCAATGCTTGTTGAAAATTTTTGTAAGATGTATTTTTAAATTTTCCTGCATCAGTAAAATTATCAAAACTTATTTCTAAATTAGGTATTTGGCTCTTTAATTCTTCGACCCAATGTTCCCTGTTTTTACAAGTCATAACAATAAATTTAGGCAGCACTTTATTTGTCCTCCAAACTAAAATCTTCACCACATTCTGGGCAAGTAACCCCAAAATAACGCTTTAATGTGCCATCAAAAGTTCTTTCAATTCTATCTCCAGCTTTGACAATATCGGCTTCATTTATTTCCCGTTGACCTATGGTGGGCGTTAATATAGGTCTAAAAATATCACCAATTTCGCTGTCAAAGTCTTCTCCAAAATTATCGAACCCATCAAATCCTATAGCATCAAGATTGAATTCTAATCCCATCAATTCTTCAATCTCTAATGTCAATAATTGAGCGTTCCATCCAGAGTTTAAAGCCAACTTATTATCTGCAATAACATAAGCTTTTCGTTGTTTGGCGGTCAAATGCACAAGCTCTATAACTGGTATAGAATCCATGCCCATTTTTTTAGCCGCCAACACGCGACCATGTCCTGCAATAATGCCATTAGCACCATCGACTAATATAGGATTTGTAAAGCCAAATTCTTTAATACTAGCGATAATTTGATTAATTTGTAATTCGCTGTGAGTCCTTGCATTATTAACATAAGGTATCAAATCCGCAGTTTTTGTATGGATGATTTGCATAATGGCTGTTCCTGTTAAATTAGTTAATGTTAAAAAACGCCCTATTTTTTAATAGGGCGAGTGGGCGAGGAGTGCGCCGTAGTCACATCCCTATCCCCCCCTCCTTCCCCTCTCCTTAAGGAGAGAGGGGAGGGGAGGGGGAATATAGGGTGTTTTTGTCATGTTTCCCCCTAAACCCTCCCCTCCCCTAAAAAGCACCTAGGGGGATTAGGGGGAAAGGGTTATCTAGCATTTTTTCGCATCAATAGTGCTGCTGCATTAATTAAATCTATCATTAAATACCCATGCTCA
>SHZH01000008.1 GCA_009692385.1 Gammaproteobacteria bacterium
TCTACTTACACAATTGAACATGCTATAGCAAATAATTATCCGATAGTAACCACTTCTACGTGTAATAAAGTCTTACCAGGACCTTCGTTCACCGCAGTTAGTACGAGATTTATGCTAATAAAAACGCATCCTTATTCAGTAATAATTAAATTTATTCAACGAGAGCTGCTGGCTTATCAGAAAATTGCAAATTACAAGGGTTTGTTTGTCGATGCAGGATTTAATCTTAGAGCGTATGATGCAAAAGTGGTGGTAGCAGGAACCGGCCCTGTCAGCTACTGGGAGCCTCGAGCGCACCCCTTTATGCTTCAATTAATACGTTCAACATCGCGATACGCCATTAGCGTTATTTCAGCGATAGACTCGAACAATTTATGCGATTACACAGGCTATGCTCCAGGAATGTTAGCCTCACCTATTGATCCCAGAAAAGTTTATGACGACACAGATGGTTTAAAACATATACCAAAAACCAAAAATCCTAACTTTGAAGCGGGACAACTCGGTAATTCTTTCGTAGCGCCAATCATTGCAGGTTACGCAGCCCGTCTACATCAAGAGTATCCTTTCCTTGATGGCTTTGGCATCAAAGCACTGATTTATTATCATAGCATCGCTCACCAACACATCGATGAACCTACTGGCCCTAAAGCTGGAAAAAATGTAGGAATACGCTTTTTGGGTAAGACACAGAAAAAAGAATTAGCAAAATTTATTGGCACTGAAGAAAAACTTGCCCGAGCAAAGACTCATTATGCCAAATTTTGTTATGAACGTTACGAAGAAGCAGGATTTGACAACAATGAATATGATCAATGGATTAACTTGGGCAATCGTATTCCTAATCAAAAATTACTCCACTATGAGGAACAATGGTCAATAAGTAGCAAGGTCCCCACGAAGCGAGACTCCAATTATTTTGAACAAATTAGTTCATACTTAAGAAAAGTTGAATTATAAGATCTGCTGGAAAGAGGAATCGAACCTCCGGCCTACTGATTACGAATCAGTTGCTCTACCAACTGAGCTATTCCAGCATAAAATGATTACATTGAGGGTCAATTATCTCATAAACTAGATTCAACAAAAAGTGTATACTTAGGTTTGGAACTATACTCAGCATAGATAAGGAGAACCCTCATGTTTGAAACCATTTATCAGTTTGCAATCGATACGCCATGGTGGGTTTATCTCATTTTAGCTTCTCTAATTTTTATTGGCCTCCGCGCTAGGCGTCCTGGCTTTATTTCATTGAAACGAGCAGTCATTATCCCCGTCGCATTCACCGCATTATCGATTTACACTCTGATCTCGGTAGTACAGCTATCTGTATTACACATACTAATTTGGATCATAGCTCTTTTAGTGGGAATTCTTATCGGCTGGATCCAAATCAAATTTTCACGCTTAAAAATCGATCGGGAACGTCGTCTCATTTGGACAGAAGGCAACTGGACGTTATTAGTGGCTTTTATACTTATATTTTCGGCAAAATATTATTTTGATTACCAAATTTCCGTTATGCCGCACATTGCAGAACATCCGATCTTCATCTACAGCTTATTAAGTTCATCAGCGTTACTGACAGGTTGGTTCATTGGTCGAATTAGTGGTTTATTTTATCGCTTATTTAACGATCCCTCACACGATCTGAGCCAACGATTAAAAAATAAATGATGAGATAGTAATCTGTATTTACAGACTAGTTAATCTTTTGGCGCTTAATTGCCCTTCTATAATTTCGCCTAGACCAATGAAACGATCAGGAGAAATACTAATTCCAACTAACCCATCTGCTTGCTCGACCATTAATGCCGTACCGTGGCGTAATTGAAAAGCGGCCGCTTCGGTGATGGTGATTTGGGGTAATGATTTTGCGAAGGATTCAGCGGGTAATAGTAATGCATCCATTTCGGGAAAAGCATCACGCTCTTTTAGTTCCACTAACGTTTCTAGGCTTATCATTTGTGCTTCTGAAAAATTTGCCACGCTTACGCGGTGTAGCTTGATCACATGAGCGCCGCAGCCTAATGCTTCGCCAATATCTTCCACTAAATTGCGAATGTAGGTGCCTTTGGTGCATTCGACATCGAGAGAGAAAGTTTTTTTATCAGCATCGAAATTTAGTAATGTTAAATTTTTAATCGTCACTGGACGTGCTGGGCGTTCGATTTCGATGCCTTGGCGCGCTAATTTATAGAGTGGTTGACCTTGATGTTTGAGTGCCGAAAACATCGATGGCACTTGCATGATCGGTCCACGAAATTGTGGGAGCACTTTTTCTAATTGTGCTAAATTTACATATCCCGCATCAACTTGTTTGATAATTTCGCCTTCTTTATCAGCGGTAGTGGTTTTAATACCAAGTTGTCCTGTTACTTGATAACGCTTATCAGCATCAAGTAAAAATTGGGAAAATTTGGTTGCTTCACCAAAACAAATCGGTAACATACCAGTAGCCAGTGGATCTAAACTGCCGGTGTGCCCAGCTTTACGTGCGAAATACAAACGTTTAACGTGTTGTAAAATCTGATTTGACGTTACACCGAGTGGTTTATCAAGTAATAAAATTCCATTAAGATCGCGTCCCACAGCACGTCGTTTTGACATTAGTGATCCTTGAAATTATTCTTATTTTCATCCGCTGCAATCGCTGCATCAATTTTTGCTGAAAGACGTAAACCATCGGCAGAAGATTTATCATAGATGAACGTTAATTTTGGGGTTTTACGCAGATTCATTTCTTCAGCCAGACGATTACGCAAAAACCCAGCGGCGTTGTCTAATGCTTCTTGCGCTAGATCAATCTCATTTTGTTCGCCGAGCACAGTAAAATAGACTTTAGCAAAAGCTAAATCGCGTGAAACATCAACATGACTCACGGATACTAATTGGACGCGAGGATCGCTCATTTCACGCAAAATCATCGTGCCAATTTCGCGTTGCATTTGATCGCTGATCCGTTGTGCTCGATGTTTATCTACCATGTTTTATCCTTTATAACTGTGGTGCTACTAATACCTTATGAAATACTTCGATCTGATCATTAACCATAACACCATTATAGTCTTTCACACCGATCCCGCATTCCATACCTTGACGTACTTCACTCGCATCATCTTTAAAGCGTTTGAGTGATTCCAATTGGCCTTCGTAGACCACGACATTATTACGTAATACACGAATTGGATTATTACGTTTAATAACGCCCTCGAGCACCATACAACCAGCAATATCGCCAAATTTAGACGAATGGAATACTTCGCGCACTTGCGCCATACCCACAATTTCTTCTTTGTATTCAGGCGCTAATTTACCCAAGAGTGCTTTCTTCACTTCATCAATTACGTTATAAATAATGCTGTAATAGTGTAAATCAACATTTTCACTTCCCACTAAGCGACGTGCTGTCGCATCAGCACGTACGTTGAAGCCAATAATAATTGCTCCTGACGCAATCGCTAAGTTTACATCTGATTCAGTAATGCCACCGACACCACTCGCTGCAATATTCACGCGAATTTTATCAGTTGAAAGATCAACTAACGCATTGTCTAAGGCTTCGACCGAACCTTGAACATCGGCTTTTAATACAATATTTAACACCAGCGTTTGCACTTCGCCCGCGTTTTTAAACATATCTTCCAAACGCGAATTTTTTTGACGGGCTAATTTAATATCGCGGAATTTTCCTTGGCGAAATAATGCCACTTCACGGGCTTTACGTTCATTGGGCACTACAATGGCTGAATCACCCGCTTTCGGTGTATCGGATAAGCCTAATACTTCAACTGGCATTGATGGACCCGCACTTTCCACCGGTTTGCCTTGTTCATTTAATAAAGCACGGATGCTACCATATTGCATGCCAGCTAATAAAATATCGCCACGACGTAAACAACCTTGTTGCACTAACACAGTTGAAACGGGACCACGGCCTTTATCCAAACGTGATTCGACGATCACACCTTGCGCGGGTCCCGTCGGGCTGGCTTTTAATTCCAAGACTTCGGCTTGTAATAAAATAGCATCTAATAATTGATCGATACCTTCACCGGTTTTCGCAGAAATATTGACGAACATTGCTTCGCCGCCCCATTCTTCTGGCACGATATTATATTGGGTTAATTCCTGTTTCACTTTATCTGGTTCGGCACCCGGTTTATCTATTTTGTTCACTGCGACAATAATCGGCACTTTTGCTGCTTGCGCATGTTGCAAAGCTTCGACTGTTTGTGGCTTCACACCATCATCGGCCGCAACGATCAGTACCACAATATCGGTACACTGCGCACCCCGCGCGCGCATTGCCGTAAACGCAGCGTGGCCTGGAGTATCTAAAAAGGTGATCGAACCTTTATCAGTATCGACATGATAGGCACCGATATGCTGCGTAATACCACCCGCTTCACCCGCCGCAACTTTAGTGCGACGAATATAGTCCAGCAAGGACGTTTTACCATGATCGACATGTCCCATGATCGTCACTACCGGTGGTCGTGTTTGCAACTCACCTTGGGTTTGTGATTCTTTAATGAGTGCTTCTTCGGCCGCGTTTTCTTTGACTGCTTTCGCTTTATGACCCATTTCTTCAACTAATAAGATTGCGGTATCTTGATCGATGACTTGGTTAATGGTGACTAAGGCGCCCATGTGAAACATTTTTTTCACGACCTCTGCACCTTTTACCGACATTTTTTGCGCTAACTCGGCCACAGTGATGGTTTCAGGAATAATTACTTCACGAATTAAGGGAGCAGTTGGCATGGCAAAACCATGATCCGTTAACGATTTAGTTTTGTGATGCGATTTGGGTTTAGATGAACGAACCCATTCACCTTCATCATCTAACACCGCCAGTAAATTTTTTGGTGCGCGGCGTTCAGGCTTAATCGTACCTTTACGCTGCTCTTTGGCTTTTAATTTACCCTTTTTATTACCGTCTTCAGACTCGGTATCTTGTGGCGTTGCGCGTCTAAGAGTTTCAAGCGTTGGTGCACGCGGCGCTTCATTTTCTGTTTTATTTAATACTTGCTTACTAAGCTCAGCTTGCTGTTTTTGTGCAGCCACAGTGGCAGCAGCCGCATCTAACTTCGCAAAGGGATCATTTTTGGGGGTGATCGGTGTTGTTGCAGAGGGCGAAGCGTGAGCTGATACGGGCGCTGGTGCTACCACTTTTTCAATAACGACTGACGCAACGATATTTTTTTCAACTGTCGCTTCAGGTTGTTGAACGAAGGTATTTTTTTTTCGCACTTCGACATTAACCGTTTTGCCGCGAGCAGCACCACCTAGTTTTAATTGACTGGTATTAGTACGTTTTAATATAATGGTTTTAGGTATGGCACTGGATTCAGTATCAGTCGCTTTGGTCTTATTGCTTTTTAAATAAGTCAACAGTGTATGTTTTTGCTCATTCGTCACGGTTTGGTCAGGATCAATAATATTAATCCCGGCTTCTTTTATTTGCGTCAGCAAACGTTCAATCGGTGTGCCCACCATCTGCGCAAGTTGCTTTACTGTAACGTCTGCCATGTTTTCACCTTTATTCTTAAACTACTTCATCCGTCATCCCAGCGAAAGCTTGGATCCAGTACTTTTTATATTTTCCTGGATCCCAGCCTACGCTGGAATAACAAGGGATCTACTCAAACCAAGGAGCGCGAGCGATCATAATAATTTTTCCCGCTTTTTCTTTTGTCATGCCTTCGATTTCTAACAAATCGTCAACACCTTGTTCGGCTAAATCTTCTTGCGTCACAATACCACGACGTGCCAATTCACGTGCTAAGACTGCATCAACACCGTCAACGGCTAATAAGTCTGCAGCCGGTTCTTGTGCATCACCCCCTAAAGCACGCGTTAGCAATGCATCTTTCGCACGTTCGCGTAATGCTTCAACTAAGGCTTCATCAAAACCTTCGATGGCCATTAAGTCTTTCGTGGGTACATACGCAATTTCTTCTAACGTAGTAAAACCTTGTTCGAGTAATGAGGTCGCCAATTCTTCATCAATGTCCAATTGCTCCATAAAAACACGGAGATTTTTACCCGCTTCTAATTCAGTTTTATTACGTGCTTCATCTTCCGACATCACGTTCAATTTCCAGCCTGATAATTCACTGGCTAAACGGACGTTTTGTCCATTACGACCGATCGCTTGTGACAATTGTTCATTGCGCACTGCAATATCCATAGTATGAGTTTCTTCATCTACCACAATCGATTCCACTTCAGCAGGTGCCATCGCGTTGATGACTAACTGTGCCGGATTGTCATCCCATAAAACGATGTCGATACGTTCACCGTTTAATTCTTGAGAAACAGTTTGTACGCGTGAGCCGCGCATTCCGACACAGGCACCAATTGGATCAATTCGTCCATCATTGGTTTTCACGGCGATTTTAGCGCGAATACCTGGATCGCGCGCTACACTCTTAATTTGGATCACATCTTCACCAATTTCGGGTACTTCAATACGGAATAATTCTTCTAACATTTTTGCTTGATTACGGCTTAACAACATTTGTGGGCCTCGGGGTGTTTGTTGCACTTCGAATAATAAAGCGCGCACCCGATCACCCATGCGAAAATTTTCTTTAGGTAACATTTCTTCACGTTTTAAAATGCCTTCAGCATGATTACCCAGGTCCACGATCATACTATCGCGTAATACTTTCTTGATCGAGCCGGTAACGATTTGGCCCATTTTCCCGGAAAACGCATCCGCCATTTTCATGCGTTCTGCTTCACGTACTTTTTGGACGATCACTTGTTTAGCCGTTTGCGCGGCGATCCGACCAAACTCGATTGATTCCATTTCCTCTTCAACCACATCACCAATTTCAAGATCTAAATCGCGCGCTTTAGCTTGGCTTAACGTAAGCTGTGCCGCTGCATTTTCAATTTCCACATCATCGGCTAATACCGTCCAGCGGCGAAAGGTAGCATAATCACCGGTTTTTTGGTCAATCTCAACGCGCACATCCAGATCATCAATATGACGTTTACGGGTGGCCATTGCCAACGCGGCTTCAATTGCTTCAAAAATAACTTGTTTATCAACTTCTTTCTCATTTGATACCGCTTCTGCGACGAGTAAAATTTCTTTATTTGCCATAATGTTTACCTTCTAATTGAATGCTAAATATCTACTACTAAATTCGCTTTATTGATGTTACTGAAAGCAATCGTTAACTGAGTATCTTCATATTTTAATAGGATACTATTATCCTGCACACTCTCAATAATCCCCTGAATTTTGCGTTTACTCTTTTCGGCAACTAACAATTGTAATTGCACTTTTTGGCCCACTAATTGCGCGAAATGCTCAGGCAAAAATAAGGGACGATCGATCCCCGGTGACGACACTTCTAAACTATAAGCTCCGGTGATCGGATCTTCAACATCTAATAACGCGCTAATTTGCCGACTCGCTATGGCGCAATCGTCAACCGTGACCCCTTCGGGTTTGTCGACATAAACGCGTAAAATCGAATGCTTACCCGAGGGTAAATATTCCACCCCCCATAATTGGGCTTCAGCCGCTTTTACGGCGGGTTCTAACAAAGTATGTAGATCATTTCTATATTTCATAGCCCTCACCCTAACCTCTCCCGCAAGCGGCAGAGGGGAAATGGAAATAAAAAACCCATAAAAAATGGGCATATTGCCCATCCCTAATTAATTTATCCGACCCCCGTTATTGCCGCTTTTTTTCCTGGATACCTGCTTTCGCAGGTATGACGCACGGAGGAAATAAAAAACCCCTAGCGAGGGGGCTTTATTATTATTCGAAAACTGGTTGCGGGGGCAGGATTTGAACCTACGACCTTCGGGTTATGAGCCCGACGAGCTACCAGGCTGCTCCACCCCGCGAGCGGTATTCTATAGAAATCATGGAAATAATGCAAGGATTAAATATGCTATGAAAAAACGCCGAGTCTTTACTCGGCGTTTTTTTCTTTGTTGAACAACACTTTAAGCGTTAAAAATCGTAGTTAAGACCCAAGGCATACATCGTTGGACGTAAATTAGAGCCGCCCACTTGTACAAAAATATGGTTATATTCTAAGGTTGCACTAATGTTAGTTGAAAATTGGTATTCTAAACCCGCATCAATCCCTAAACCTGAATCTGTTGCTGAGCTATCTTTGCTATCGGTAACGCTGTAAAAACCGGCTTTACCAAAAATACCTAATGCACCTGAAATGGGATATAAAGCACGTAAAGCGACACCTAAGGCTGTTAAGTGATCATCGTTATCACCTGACATATTACCGTAGTTGATATAATCCCCTTCGATACCAAAATGATCCGTCAATTTTAAACCAATATCGCCACCAAAACCAACGCCCGCACTTTTCGTTTCAGAGGTGTTACCACTGCTGGCGGTATATTCCGTACTGCCGACAATACCGCCGATATAAGGACTGATCCCACTGCTTTCATGACGATGATACGCGAAGGCGTTAAAAGAAATAAAAATAGCGGCGACGAGAGTGGTTTTTAATATTGTTTTCATTATTTGCTCCTAAAGTTTGCAACCCGCATAGTAGCAGAAAATCGTGAAAATAAGCAATATTCTTCAGTTCTCTAAAAACAGCATCTCAGCTCTTGTTTATTCTAATAAAAATGGTAGGCTGTCCGAATAATAATTTAAACATTACTGAATAATAACAAAAAAGGATAAAATATGCATGACTCGCCTGCTACTGCGCCAGATTCTATCGATCCAATGTTAAAAATTGCCCAAGATTTTCAACACGATGTAATTGTCTGGCTGGAACAAATTGAACAAAATCCTGCTCTTCAGCAAATTATTCTACAATTTCTTTGTTCAGAAGAGGGAAAGTTAAGCAAGAAGAACGTTACTGTAGCTCCCGAACTTTCATTACTTAAATCCAGATGCCGCGAGTCGTGCTGCCAGATCAGAATTTAGCTGCAATGAGAAAAAATATCTTAGTATGCCGTTATTTCACGCAATTGAACTATACGAATTGGTTAGGCAATATGGGTACCAGCAGGTTGCGCATAATATTTAAGCTTTAGACGCAACGCTCGGTCACTCTCCAATGCGGTGAGTTCACCGAGCAGTTGAGACGCCGTGACGTTTGAACTCGCGTAACACTGATCATCTGTGATATCTTGTTATTTTTAAAAAAATGGTCTTAAATTTAAATTAACGCCAGAGGACAAATTTTTAGTACGTCTTTAAATATTTTCCAGCTTCCATGCTCTAACGCCATTTGTACACGCGTTGAATCTGAAAAATTATTTAAACCTAAACTAAAGATATCCCAATAATAAGGCTGCAAAATAACATTACCGTGATGCGGGAAGATCTCATCAATAGATCCTATGTGAAATGCATGCCGTTGGATCTGAGCAAGAATATAATACAGAGGAAATAATGATAAAAAATATTTTAATTACTGGGTGCAGCCACGGTTTTGGACATGCATTAGCATTGAATTTTGCAGAAGCAGGTTGTTCCGTCTATGCAGTTAGTCGTAATGCCGAAGCATTAGAGCAGCTAAAAGCAAATTATCCGGCATTAATACAACCCATTGTTGCCGACATTGCAACTGAAATGGGTAGAGGTACGATCACTGAGCAAATCATGCACCAAGGAAAACCTATTTCTATTATTCACAATGCTGCAATTGCTGAGCCTTGCCCATTTGATCAATTAACTGAAGAAGTTTTGTTGCAGCACTTTTCAACAAATGTATTTGCTCCAATATTAATTACTAATATGTGCTTAAAAAACGGACTTTTAGCAGCGGGACAACGTGTACTAGATATTTCATCTGGTTCAGCTGACTTAGTACTGCCGGCTTTACTACCCTACTGCTCTAGTAAAGCTGCTCTTGAGCGAGCAACTGCCTGCATGAATAGGGAACTTAGCACGCAGAGTGTTTATTGTGCTTCTTTACGTCCGGGAATGCTAGATACGCCAATGCAAGAAGATTTTAGGAGATCGGATGTATTACCAGGACGTGATTTTTATCAAAAAGCCCACGATCAAAAGCAACTACTTTCTCCGGAACTTGCCGCCAAATTCGCGCGATGGGTTTTATTAAACACAGATGATCTTCAATTTGGCGGTAACTTATTTAACATCTACGATGTGGCACTACACCCCAATTGGTTGCCTCAAGGAGTTCCGGCACCTGCCTTTGGGATGGTTAGCGATTTTCTTCTGCCGCGAGTACCATACTGACTAATTCTGCTAAGGATTTGGCTTTCATTTTCTTCATTACTTGCGCGCGATGCAGCTCGACCGTTTTAGGTGAAATATCAAGTGCCGCCGCTGTTTCTTTATTAAGATTGCCTTTGATCACACAGCGCATCACCTCACATTCACGTGGTGTTAATTTGGCAATGCGTTTTGCCATATTAATATGTTGTTGCGCGATTTTGCGACGTTCAGCATCCACTGCAATCGCTTGTTGAATACTATCCAGTAAGGTTTGATCGTGAAACGGTTTGGTTAAAAATTCAAACGCACCGGCTTTCATCGCTTTGGTTGCCATCGGAACATCACCATGACCGGTGATAAAAATAATAGGTAACATGATATTTCGTTTACGTAACTGCTCTTGTAATTCTAAGCCATTGATCTCCGGCATCCGTACATCGAGCAACAGGCAACCAGAACGCTCGATATTGTAATTTTTCAAGAAATCTTGCGCACTGAGAAAAGTTTCTACCGATAAATTAACGGATTCTAATAGAAAACGTATGGATTCACAGAGGACTTCATCATCATCCACATAAAAAACGGTAGGTATTGTGGAAAGATCCAGCAATTCATTTTTAAGAGGGAGATTAGCCATATCTAACGTGCATCCTATAATTAATGATCCTTTGTCAATAGTGTAACCCGAGAGCGTCATCAAGGTCTAGTTTGTTTATAATGGCAATTATCTTTAAATAAGGGCAAACGCCGTGTCACAACAAACTAACTGCTCTATATATTTCAATATTAAACAAACTTTGCTACAATTACCTCATTGGAAGTAATATAAACAGTAGGGAGCACATGCAGGCAACACATTGGCTTAAAAAAATAATTGCACATCTACCACGAAAAAGGTCTACTTCAGCACACGCTATTGCGCAGCATGTAAAAGGTAAGGACTATCAGCTTAACGATCATTTGGTGTCATTTAATGCATTGAAAACGTTAAAACGACTGCACGATATGAAACATGAGGCCTATATTGTGGGCGGTAGTGTCCGTGATATGTTGGTCGGAAAAATCCCCAAAGATTTTGATATAGCCACCGATGCGCGTCCCGAGCAAATGCGTAAAATATTTCGTAACTGCCGTCTCATCGGTCGGCGCTTCCGCTTAGTCCATATTTATTTTTCTGATGAAATCATTGAAGTGGCGACATTTCGCGCCAGTGATAGTGACAATAAGAACAATGAACATACTGATGCGGAAGGCATGATCTTACATGACAATATTTATGGCACACTTGCCGAAGATGCTCTCCGACGCGACTTCACCATTAATGCGTTATATTATGATCCGATCACCGACACGATCACGGATTTTGTGAATGGACTACATGATATCACACATAAAACGATCCGTTTAATTGGTGATCCCTCGACTCGCTATCGCGAAGATCCAGTCCGTATTTTGCGGGCGATCCGTTTTGCTGCCAAACTTGACTTTTTCATTGAAACTAATGCTGCGCTCGGTATCAAAAAAATAAAACATCTCATCAGCAATGTCGCCTCCTCCCGTTTATTTGAAGAGGTGCTTAAATTATTTTTTAGTGCCCATGCTTATAATACTTATCAGCAATTAGAACAACATGATTTGTTAACCATCTTGTTTCCACCCTTAAAAGAATTAACCGCTGAAAATTTAGTAAAGTTTTCACGCTTATTTACGGTCGCCTGCCAGAATACTGATGACCGACTGGCGCGCGGCAAAAACATTAATCCTGGATTTTTATTCGCGGTACTGCTCTGGTTACCCTTACAAGAACAACTGGACAAAAATTATGATGCAGCGAAAATCCCCCCCGTATTACCGTCCGTGTTATTAGACCAATCCATTCAGGCGGTCTTACAGAACCAATTAAGTATTTTGGCCATTCCACGACGCTTTACTCAGGTGATGCGTGAAATATGGGAATTGCAATCTCGTTTAGTGCGGCGTCATCCGCGCATGATTGACCGTTTATTAGAGCATCCTCGATTCCGTGCTGCCTATGACTTTTTAGTGCTCCGCACGATTATTGACGGTGATGTACAAGAAGCAGCAGACTGGTGGACAACCTTGCAAGATGCCGCTGCCGCCGATCGCCATAATATGATTGCCCAATTAAAAACGCCGACAAAACGCCGGCGCAAATCTAAATAAAAGATTAATTAACCACATTTCTTCTGGTCATTACATTTACTACAGTAACTGCAGAACACATACTTAACTAACGCACCAACGCCTAAGATTGGGAGCATTACTTCAAAGAAACGCGATACCACCATTAATGTCGTCATATAGCTTGGATTATTGATCCCTAATAAAGATACGATACCCATAGCGATCGCTAGAATAGCGATGATCCACAACCAAATTTTATTACACATATACAGATCTCCTTGTTAATAAATGTACCCAATAAGTGTAGCCTTAATTTTCTGATATATCAACTTTTATCATCATGGTAGCTTTTTACGGTAGAATACTCTTATGAAACAACGTATCGTCATTGCCAGTAGTAATGTAGGTAAATTGCGCGAATTCGAAAAATTATTCGCCCAACTGCCCTATGAATTTATTCCCCAAAGTGAATTGAGCATTTCAGATGCTGATGAAACGGGCTCTACCTTTCTCGAAAATGCTTTATTAAAAGCACGGCATGCAGCAAAAATTAGCGGCTTACCCAGTATCGCTGATGATTCTGGTCTGTTGGTGGATGCACTCAATGGCGCTCCCGGTATTTACTCAGCACGCTATGCCGGCGATCACGGTAATGCTCAAAAAAATAATGACAAGTTATTAAACGAATTAATCGATATTCCTGCTGAAAAACGCCACGCGCATTTTCATTGCTGTTTAGTTTTGGTGAGGAATCTGGAAGATCCCGAGCCGATTATCGCGACTGCTGATTGGCATGGCCTGATTGCTGGTGCAGCACGCGGTACTAACGGGTTTGGTTATAATCCGGTTTTTTATTTACCCATGCATCACTGTACGGTGGCTGAATTAAATGACGAGCTAAAAAATAAATTGTCGCATCGCGCACAAGCGATGGAGATTTTGAAAGAGAAGCTCGTGCAGCGATCCTTTTAAAAAATCGGCTGCTCACTACCATTGCTACCCTCACCCGCTGCATTTTCTGCAGGCGTCGCACTCTGACTCACATGCGGCGCATGATCTTTACGAAAAATTTCAAACATTGCATTTTTGTCACTGGCATCCGTCGGCTGTCCGGTTTCCGAGTTGATACGTACACTAACAATGCCGGGGGGTTGCGGCAAGTTTGATTCTGGCACGCCTTTGAGCGCCACCTTCATATAATCAATCCACATTGGTAAGGCGAGCGTCGCACCGTAGGCATACGTAGAACGTGGCGTATCAAAACCGATCCAGGTAATCGCTAATACCTGTGTATTATAACCGTCAAACCACACGTCTTTTTGATCATTGGTGGTACCAGTTTTACCCGCTAAATCAGTGCGTCCCAGCACAAGCGCAGGCCTTCCGGTACCCCCGGTGATGACACTCTTCATAGCAGAATTAATTAAATACGCCGTTTGCGCGTTGACAATACGTGGTGCTAAATTTTTATCTGCCGTTTTATTTTTGCTATTCTCACAGCTTAAACAAGCAACGGTCGGATCCGCTTGAAAAATCACTTTATCGTGGGCATCTTTTATGGTGTTAATTAAATACGGGGTAATTAAAAAACCGCCATTAGCAAATGTTGCCATCGCGCGTGCTAATTCGAGCGGCGTGACTAAGCCGGCACCAAGCGCGATTGAATACGTTTCGGGTAATGCTTGCTCATCAAAACCAAAACGCTTGGCATAATTCACCACGTATTTGGGTGTCATGTCTTGTACTAAACGCGCTGAGACTAGATTGAGTGAACGCATCAAGGCATAACGTAACCGTACCGGACCATTAAAATCACGTTCGTCATTTTGGGGTCGCCACACTTCAGCGGCACCGGGGATGGTAATCGTCAGCGGTGCATCGTTAACGATCGACGCTAAGGTATAACCTTTATCTAACGCGGCAGAATAGATAAAGGGTTTAAAACCCGAACCCGGTTGACGATAGGCGCTGGTCACACGATTAAATTTACTTTTTGTAAAATTAAACCCTCCGACGATCGCTAAGATGGAACCATTTTCCGGATTCAGTGAAATTAATGCCGCTTCTGCTTCGGGAACTTGACGTAAATTCCAAGTGCCATTTTGATATTGCTGGAGGCGGATCACATCACCAACTTTTACGACATCGGTCGCTTGTTCCGGCTTTTTACCGACCCACTTACCTTGCGCCATTTGTTTACGCGCCCACTGCATACTACTCCACGGTAGAGTGATCGTTTTTTTATTACCGAGTAATACTTGCGCATCTTCATCATTAACACTCAATACTAAACCCGGTTGCAGATCGGCAATGGTGGGTAATTGGCGTAAATGTGCTGCGAGTTGTGTTGGGTCGGAAGTCATATCCCAATGATCTTCTGCCCCACGATAACCATGCGCTTGATCATACTGCAATAAGCCCGCTTCCAGCGCATTATTTGCCGCCAATTGGTCCGTACTGTTCACCGTCGTGGTAACCGATAAACCCAAGATATACGCATCATCACCATACTGCTTTACCATCGCATCGCGCACCATTTCCGCAATATAAGGCGCTTGCAAACCGATGCGAATCGAACGATTGGTGACAGCGGCGATCGGCTCGGCATCGGCTTCGGCAAATTGTTTTTTAGTAATATAGTTTTGTTCCAACATGCGCTCTAACACATGATGACGGCGATCAAACGCGCCTTTCGGATTGCTGACCGGATTGACGGCCGACGGGGCTTGTGGCAAACCAGCGAGCATCGCCATTTGCGCCAAGGTTAATTGATCGAGTGATCTGTCATAATACACTCGCGCTGCCGCGGCTACTCCATAGGCACGCTTACCAAAATAAACCTCATTGAGATACAGCTCAAGCACTTTATCCTTCGACATTTCATGGCTAATTTTTAACGAGAGCATAATTTCGCGTAACTTGCGAATATAGGTTTTTTTGCGATCTAAAAAGAAGTTACGCGCCACTTGCATCGTTAGCGTACTACCGCCTTGTACTTTTTTACCGGTCAACACTAACTCTAACGAGGCACGTGCCAAGCCAAGAAAATCCACTCCAGAATGTTCATAGAAACGTTGATCTTCCGTGGCAATCAACGCTTCTTGTAGTAGTTTGGGGATTTGATCTAAGGAGACCGGTTCACGACGCTTCTCGCCAAACTCGGCGATCAATTTATTGTCGGCCGAATACACGCGCAAAGGAACTTGCATCTGCACAGTCTTTAAACTCGACACATCCGGCAGATCTTTATTTAAATACCATAAAGCGATGGCTGCAAATATAATAACGCCAATGACGATAAGTAAGAACGCTTGAAACAAGAAACGAAAAAAATGCATACCTTTAAAACTCTTTATAAAATCGGCAAATCCTTGAAGTATAGAATATATTAGGTGTTAAAGTCTATTATAAAATAACATTAATAAAATAACGAAAAATAGCTTGCGGTTTTTTGAAAAAATACAGTATAATTCATTTATGAATTAATTATGTTTTCACAATTATGCCAATACGCGCTCTTTTTAAAAAAAATCCGTACCTTATAATCGAACTCTCGATGAGTTTGATCCGGCTTCTGATTGTACAAAAGACTGGCACGTCTTTTAAGATCCTTATTCAACAAGAAATGACTGAACTAAATTGGAACTCCGATCCCGCTGAATTAACAAAATATTTAGTTGAGCTTGTTTACAATTATAAATGTGTAAAAACTTTAGTGAGTATTCCCAGCCAAGTCATTCAGACTCAATATTTGCCGATCGAGCCAACGCTAACGTCAGAGGAAATAATTGAGACCGTACATCTCGCGCTCGAACAGCAGCACTCTAATCTAAATGGCGTAAATGGTGTAAATGGCATGAATGATTATTATTTTGATTTTCAAGTGATCAACCCACGCGAAGTACTCGTGGTGACATTAGAAAAATGCGTAATAAAAAATTTACTCAGCGTGTTGCAGGCGACAAAATTAGAACCCGTGCTCATTACTACTCAATTGGATCCAACTATCGATCTCTGCGCGATTGCATCAGGCAAAACGCCACAAAACGCCATTATTAATTTATTGCCATGGCGAACCCTACAAAATCAACAGAAAAAAAATATTTTTTTATTACGCATCCTGCTAACCAGCGTGATACTGATAATTTTTTCACTTCTCGGATGCCGTTATCTAATGCATGAAACCCATCAAGAACAAAAAAAATTACAGCAATTACAGCTGATCAGTAAAAACAATCAACAACTGCTTATTGCGACCACACAGATCAATCAAGAGAATCAAGAACACCGCAAACAATTCAATGAACTCCAGACGCTCAACGCCCGTCGCTATTTTTTATTACGGGCACTGGATCTATTTGCCAACAAATTGCCAGATGGCATGTATTTAACCGTGCTTAAACAACAAGAAGGTATTTTACAAATTGAAGGCCGTGCGGCTAATCATCAGGCTATTACCCAAATAGTCACGGCCTTAAGCAGTACCCGCGAATTTAAATTGGCGCAATTGCAATTCATTAAAGAAGTCTCCAACAGCAATCAATTAGAATTTGCGATCCAAGTACCCGAAGTATTACCCCAGCAGAAATTGAGTGATGGAACTACATTGGAATAACGTCGGCCAATGGCCGTCGCGTGCAAAAATAATTGTTTTCACACTGTGGAGTCTTTTTTTAATAATTTTATGTTATTTAATTTTTTTACGCACGGCTTTACTCACGCAACAGCGAATGCAACATACAGTTCAAACCCTACAGCTACAGATCACACAGCAACAGCACACCCTCACTGAATTGCAGCAATCCACATCAGAAGCCGACTTAAACAGCATGCGCCACGCGACACAAGCGCTCTACATCACGCCGCAACAACTGTATCAATGGATCGATTTTTTAGCGCATCTCACTCAACAAAATAATTTGCTCTGGCTAGCAGCACAGCCATTGCAAACGATCCAAGCCAATTTTTATCAAGAACTGCCGTTACATCTGCGCATCACTGGCAGCTATCAACATATCACCTTATTTTTGGCGAAAATTGCCAATTTATCACCGCTATTTTTACCGGCTAGCTTTTCGCTTTATCCTAAAAATAAAACAACTGTCGCCGATCAATTATTACTAGACCTCACCCTGCATGCTTTCGCCTTGAACAAAAATAGTAGCGACGCAGAAAAATTTACTACGCCAGAAATAAAAAAAATAAATTTAGAACTGTTGCATGATCCATTTTCACCTGCGTTGATCCAACATACCTTCTCGCTCAATAATTTAAAAATGATCGGCAGCATGATCAATCAACAAAAACAGTGGGCATTAGTGCAAAATGGCCATGAAGTGTTACATGTTAATGTTGGACAGCAATTAGATGCACAGACTCAAGTAACAGCCATCACTGACCAGGCCATTACGATTCAACAAATCAATTCGCGCGATCCGCATGCCGAACCACATGTTTGGCACATATTATTGCAGGAAAAAACACCATGAAATCAATCTTACTAAGCTTTTTGTTATTACTTGGCACTGCAGCGATAGCAGAGAAATCAAATAACAATTTAATCGACCTGAATTTTCAAGATATTCCCGTGCGCTCGGTCTTGAAAATTCTGGCTGAATTTTCTGACGTAAATATTATTGTAAATGATAAGGTTCAAAATAATATTAGTGTGCATCTGCAGCACACTACGTGGCAGGAAGCACTTAACATTATCTTGCAAACCCAAGGTTTGGGTCAACGCCACATTGGTAACAGTATTTTGATCGCTCCCCTGCCGGAGCTACTAACGTACGATAAACAACAATTACAGATCCAAGAAGACTTGAAAAATTCGCAGCCACTGGAAACCGGTACTTTTCAATTAAAGTACGGTAAAGCTCAAGCTTATTATGACACCTTGAAAACGTCGACTAATTCACTGTTATCTCCGCGTGGCAAAATCATGATCAATGCGCGCACTAACTTTTTATTAGTTGAAGATCTCGGTGACAATCTAAAACGGATCCGCAATTATATCGAGCAAACCGACGTGGCATTGCGCCAAGTTGAAATTGAAGCACGCATTGTCACAATTGATAAAGCGTATGAGCAACAATTAGGGATCAAATGGAATGTACAAGGATCCGCGATCGTCACCGGACAAGGCACTGCCAATCGTGCCTTTAATTTAGATCTGGGCGCCGGTGCCATCGAGGGTACAAAACCGGGCAGTATTGCACTGGCGACCTTGGCAAACGATACCTTAATTGGTTTGGAATTGTCGGCCTTAGAAGCGGAAGGCAACGGCGAAGTACTTTCCAGTCCTAAGTTACTGACCGCTGATCAGCAAGAAGCCCTAATTGAACAAGGCCAGGAGATCCCCTACCAAGAAACGGCAGGTACGAGCGGTGCGACTACTACCTCATTTAAACAAGCGGTATTACGCTTAAAAGTTACCCCGCAAATTATTAGTGATACTAAATTGTTGCTACGTCTCGAAGTCAACCAAGACGCCAAATCTCGCGATACCAGTAAAGAAGGCGTTCCCTTAATTGATACGCGTCATATTAGTACCAATATCCTAATTAATAATGGCGAAACCGTGGTGTTAGGCGGCATTTATGAGCGTAATAAAAGCCATTCGGTAACGCGCATCCCGTTTATAAGTGATCTGCCCTTACTTGGTAATTTATTCAAACATCGCATGGATCGTGATAATCGTAAAGAATTACTCATTTTTGTGACACCACGAATTGTAAGCCAATAGTGAACGAGCTATACTCTCATAGTCATTTAATGCCTTGCTGTGAGAATATTAGCTTATGGATACTCTAAATCAAACCCCCATTGATCCTAATTACTGGCGTCGCTATGGTTTTAATCGCGATCCGTTTAGTGAGTCGGCTCAAAAAGAATTTTTTGTGCCTGAAAAATTTGTCCCAGCGAGCTGGGAAGAGTATTTAGGTTTATTACCGCAATTTGCACGCTTTTGTGACACCCTATTATTAATAATGGGTCGCTCCGACGTGGGTAAAAGCACCTTGATCAATTTATTTACGCATGACCAACCCCCCGATACTGATATTTTTGCATTACGTGCCACTGACTGCCCGAATGCCCATCATTTTCTAAAATTACTTAATCAGCGTTATGGCGCACCCTACGATGCTTCTAATCAAGCTCCAGCCAGTGAACAACTACATCAACAATTAGAATTTTTACGTGAACATAAAGCATCACGTTTATTGATCATCGATGAGGCTGACAAGTTACCCTTGGATATGCGGCAATTATGCTTGCAAATTATTCAGCAACAAAACGCCTTAACAACTTGCTTACCCATCATCTTAGTCGGTGAAGATAATTTAAGTGATCAAATGCATGCCCTGCTCACCCCGACCACGGCACAAAAATGTTTATATAGCATTCATGTCGAACCTTTTTCAGAAGATGAAACTGAACAATACTTACGCTGGTGCTGCACTCAAGCTAGCAAGGCTACTGACAAAGGAGTTTCGTTTCCTTTTTCTCCAGAAGAAGTTGCGACTATTTTTCAACAAAGTAATGGCGTTATTGGCACAATCAATCCGATTGCGCAACGCTTACTCAGTAATCGTACCAAACCAGGATTTACCCTGCCGCCTTATTTACAAGGAAAAGTAGTATGGTGGTGCGGAGCGATCATCGTCATTACAATCTTACTCATTGTTTATCAGCAGCTTACTAAACCCAGCGCACTCGATGAAATGATCAGTTCGCCAGCAACCACGCCAGTAGCAGCAACTCATCCAGCACCGAACGCACCAATGGCAACACCCAAAACGGATACTGCACCTGCACCATCAACTGCACCCAATCCTGCGCCTACCCATGCAACGCCTAGTCAAGGAGCAAGCGGTGAAGATTTACCGCATAGCGATGCTGTACCTGCCGCGCCGCAAACTCCAGCTCCAGCTCCAGCTCCAATTCCGGTCGCTCCAGCCGCAATGACGCCAGCAATCGTGCCTCCTGCACCCGTCACTTCCAAAAAAGAAAACGCTAATTTATTTAATCAAACAATGGGGACGGCATTACAGGAACATCAAGCGCGAGTACTCCATACTCCACCAAATCATTACACCTTACAATTAGTTGCATCACCTAATTTACATCAGGTTCAAAAATTTATTCTACAGCATCAACTAGCCAGTGTGGCGTTGATTGTACCTACCGAACGTGATGGTAAATTTTTCTACATCGTACTTTATGGCAATTTTCCCACACGCGCTATCGCTGCCAAAGAGCAAGCCCATTTACATAAAACCAAAAATATTCAACCCTGGTTACGAACTTATAAAAGTGTACAAGAGTTAGTGAAAACGGATAAAACCGTTGCTAAAACGCATACTAGAAAAGTAGTACATAAAAAAACTGCTGAGCCTGTCACTCATTCAGAAGATTGGTAAAATGCTAAAAATTGAGCAGCGACCTAATGATTATAAATAGCTCGTTTAAACCCGGAAAATTTCTCAGAAATCCACACTTGCAAAGCATGTTGCCGACTATTTTAACCAAACGTTGGCCCAGTTTAACACTGCAGCGAGAACGCGTTGAACTGAGCGATGGTGATTTTGTTGATCTCGCCTGGCACGGCACTGCAACACACCAACCGATTGTACTATTGATCCATGGCATGACGGGCGATCACAACGCCGCCTATGTAAAATACTTAATGCCCATGTTGGTACAAAAAGGCTGGCGCCCGGTATTGATCTATTATCGTGGTTTTAGTGGCGAACAAAACCGTTTTGATAGGATCACCCATGCGGGTCGCACGGATGATATCGGTGAAGTTATTAGACTGTTGCAGCAACGTGAGCCTGACACAAAAATTGCCGCCGTAGGATTTTCACAAGGTGCGAATATGTTGCTAAAATATTTAGGTGAAACTAAAGATGCCAGCGGTTTAACGTGTAGCATTGCCATATCGCCACCCTTTCAATTACGCAGCATCGCAAACCGCATTCGCCAAGGTGCAGCAAAATTTTATCAGTGGTATTTATTGCGCAATTTACGCAAATTTTATCGTCAAAAATATCGGAGCCGCGTCGCACCGTTTAGACTGTCAGCACTGCCGTTTCATCGCAGCTTTTGGACATTTGATGAACATGTCACCGCACCCTTACATGGTTTTAAAAGTGCCGTTGATTATTACAAACACGCCAGCTGCATTCATTATTTACCCACGATAAGAACACCCACCTTGATCATTCATGCCAAAGATGACCCAATGATGGCACCTGATATTATTCCAACTGAAACACAAATTAGTCAGAGCGTACAATTAGAAATTACGCAGTACGGTGGTCATTTGGGGTTTTTAAGCGGATCGTTTAAACAACCAAAATTCTGGTTAGCTGAACGCATCCCCGAATTTTTAGCTCATTATATTTGAGGTCCGATCCTTCAGTTGATGAAGCAGCAATTAAAACCACAGCATCCTTGTATTATGCTAAGATATTCCAACAGCTTTGGAGATCTCTGTATGACACGTTTACGATTAGCGACCCAAACTTTAATACCTTGGATCTTCTTTTTCGCACTTTATAATCATGGACGACTGGAATTAGAAATTGCGATTGTGGTTGCCTTAGTATTAAACATTGCGCTCAATTTTAAAGCGCTGAGCCAGGGATCATTGTTTGAATGGTTCAGCACCGTATTTTTTATCCTGCTATTTTTTCTGATCATTCTTTTACAACATCATTTGGCGATCATTCACATTCATCTGATCACGATGACTGCTTTCTCGTTGATCGTTTGGTATTCACTCCTCATTAAAAAACCGCTGACACTGCCTTATGTTAGTCCTAGTTTTGCGGTGGAAGCTGCGCGTTCTCATTTATTTTATGAACTGAATTATCATCTCACGATCGTTTGGGGTGTTATTTTTACCGTCAATGCATTCTTAGCCATCATCCCTATTTTTTATAGTAGTGAGCGTCATCTCTGCATTATTATCATTCCGCTGATCCTAATGTTTTTTGGTTTTTGGTTTACGTTTTGGTTTCCGGATTGGTATAAAAAACGGGTGCTCGGTGAAGGCGGCGTAATTAATATTCGTGGCTTATCTAATTTGCGTATTGCAAAATTACCGATTGCTAACATTGCTTACCGCTGTTTAGGAAAAGGACCTGTCGCTCTGCTCTTGCCGGCAGCCTATATGACGATGTATAACTGGGATCCCGATTTACTGCAAAAATTAAGCAGAAACTTTACTGTCGTGATTTGCGATTATCCCGACATTGGCCGTTCTACCTTAAACCAAGGTGATTTTTCAATCGTAAATTTGAATCATGCTTTCAGTGAATTCATTTCATTTTTAAGCCAAGCACCCATTACTTTAATAGGTTATTCTTTAGGGGGTCGGATTGCCCAAAAATTGGCGATTCATTATCGTGACAAGATCAAATATCTAGTTTTAATCGCCACCGATGTCGGCAGCAACCGTTCGAAGAAACCGGATGTGCAAGTCATGGAATTCATTGAACAGATTGTACACGATCCAGCAAAACGTGAAGAATTAATGTTACAAATTATATTTCCACCTAAAGTCTTAGTGGTGCTTTTAAATAAATTACACGCCATTTATCAAGCAGGCACTTTAGTTGAAGATATTTCCAACTCGATGTGTCAATTAGAAAAGCAAGTCTCGGAAAATTGGTATCAAGGCAATGGCACCTATGGTCAACTAAATGAAATTGATGCAAAAACCTTAGTTATTAGTGGTGAGCAAGATCGGATTGTCGATCGGCAAAATTCTTTACTACTCATTAACGGTATTCCCGGTGCCAAAGGCCTAGAGTTTAGCGATGCCGGACATGGCCTAATTTATCAGCACCCTGATGTGATTGCTGAAGCCATTATTGAGCTAACGCAAAGCTAAAAACATGATAATATACGATTATCGTTCAATCCTAAGGAACCGCATTAATGAGCATAACCACCAAGCTCCCTACCTATGAAGCTATTACTACGGCCTTACAAGACTGTCAGATCCCACTCGATCCGGCTGAAATACATGGTTTGATCGCGGGCATCTTAGCGGTAACCCATAGGAATTTAGCATGATAACTCAACAAGAATACAAACAGCGTCGCCAAACATTTATGGGAAAAATGGGAACTCAGAGCATCGCAATCATCTGTACGAATCACGAACATTCCCGTACTCAAGATATTTCCTTTCCTTTTCGCCCCAATGGCAACTTCTATTACTTAACAGGTTTTGACGAAGCCGACTGTATCGCCGTCTTCATTCCCGGACGCACTGAGGGTGAATTTATTTTATTTAATTTACCGCGTGACGCTAGTCGTGAAATTTGGAATGGTCCGCGTGCAGGCCAAGAAGGTGCCCTTAAAAATTTTGGTGCTGACCAAGCTTTTCCAGTTGAAGAATTTTCTAACATGTTACCTGATTTATTACTCGGCAAAAAAACGGCTCTCTATCAAATTGGCTTTGAAAATGGTATCGATGAATTATTAGTCCGCTGTCTGAACAAATTTCGTGATCAATCACGAACGGGCACTATTTTCCCCACTGAAATGATCGATGCTACAACCATCATTAATGAAATGCGTGCGATCAAAACACCTGCCGAAATTGCCATCATGCGTAAAGCAGCACAGATCAACGTTGCCGCTCATCAACGCATGATGCAAACCTGCACAGCCGGAATGAGCGAGATCCAGCTAGCTTCTGAAGGAACTTATATTTATGGCCAAAATAATTGTACCGAATTGGCGTATCAATCAATTGTAGCCACGGGTACAAATGCCTGTATCTTGCACTACCGTGCAGGCAATCGCATTTTGAAAAATGGTGAGTTAGTGCTCATCGATATGGGTGAAGAATATGAATGGTATGCTTCCGATGTCACGCGTACGTTTCCCGTGAATGGAAAGTTTTCACCGGAACAAAAACAAATTTATGAATTAGTACTCAGCATACAATTAGTGATTATTGAAATGATCAAACCGGGTGTACCCTTTGATAGCCTACAAGAAGTGACTATCCGCTTAATGACGGAAGGTTTCGTGACGCTCGGTTTATTAAAAGGTAACGTTGCTGATTTGATTGCCAACAAAGCTTATTTCGATTTTTACATGCATCGTGTCAGTCATTGGATTGGCTTAGATGCACATGATGTTGCCGCCTATAAAGTAAATGGTCAATGGCGACCCCTACAAGCTGGCATGGCATTGACGGTAGAACCAGGCATTTATATCTCACCTGATAATAAAAATGTTGAAGCACGTTGGCGCGGCATTGGTATCCGTATCGAAGATGATCTGGTGGTGACGGAAACTGGCTGCGAAAATTTGACGGGCGCAGCACCCAAAACGGTGGCAGAAATCGAAGCGGTGATGAGTAAATAGCGCCGTCATCCCAGCGAAAGCTGGGATCCAGATCCTATACTATTTTCCTGGATCCCAGCTTTCGCTGGGATGACAAAATAATTAATATTATTGGATAAAATCAATGCAACATTTCGACATCATCATTATCGGCGCAGGCAATGCAGGCTTAACCATTGCAGCGGCCCTGCCCGCCAATTTACAGATCGCGATCATTGATCATAAGCCAGAAAATACTTTTTCAACCATACCCAAAATCGACGGCCGTAAAATCGCGCTTAACTATGGTAGCAAATTAATTCTCGACGAATTTAATCTATGGCCAGCACTCGCACCACACACTACACCGATTACGCAAGTGCACATTTCACAGCAGGGATCGTTTGGTATCACTCGCTTAACTGCCGAAGAAAATAATACCCCAGCATTAGGTTATATCGTAGCCACAGAAATACTGAGTCAGGCGTTACAGACTCAAACTGCGACACAAAAAAATATCACCTGGTTTTATTCGACAACATTACTTAATCTAGAAAGCACTACCGTTAACGTTCAGCATGAAGATATTAACAAAACGTTAACCGCAAAATTAATTATCGCTGCCGATGGCGCGAAGTCTAACTGCCGACAGTTACTGGGCATTGAATGCGTTACCACGGATTATCAACAAAACGCCTTAATTACTCGCGTCAAGTTGAAAATAAAAAACCCTAATATTGCTTATGAACGTTTTTTACGTGATGGCACCTTAGCGCTACTACCCATGCAAGATGATTATTATGGCGTCGTCTGGATGGCAGCAACAGAAAAAATCGCTGCTTTACAAAAGCTATCCGATAACGAATTACTCGCTGAAATTCAGAAGAAATTTGGTTATCGTCTTGGACGATTTATCGATATTGATATGCAACGATTTTATTATCCGATCCACTCGATCATTGCTAAAACACAAACTAAAGATAATTGTGTATTATTAGGTGATTCGGCACATCTGTTGAGTCCCGTTGCCGCGCAAGGTTTTAATTTAACGTTACAAGATATTTATTGCTTGGTGGGTATTTGTAAATCGGGCACACGCAATGTGCCCCTACAGCAAGCGGTAGAGGAGAATTATGAAGAAATCCTTGAAAAATATTTAGTGGAACGTCTGTCAGCACAACAACAAGTTATCGGGAACGTTAACCGACTCATGACAACTTTTTCATCGCCGCATTTCCCACTGGCGCAATTACGCAGCGCTGGATTAACCCTATTAGATTTATCGATTAAAAACAAAAAAAATATCAGTGAATCATTTATGGGAATAACGCCACGCATTCAAAAGTTACTACGAGAAAAACATGTCCGATCAATTTGATATTATTATTATCGGTGGCGGCATGGTTGGCTTGGCATTGGCCATAGCTTTAAAAGACACTCCCTTAAAAATTGCAATTATTGATACTGAATTACCCGATTTTAACTATGATACTAAAACCTATGATCTGCGCGTTAGCGCTATAAATTTAGGCAGTTTAAATTTTTTTATCGAGCTGGGTGTTTGGTCGGCGATCGAACAAGAACGAGTCAGTGCGTACGACAAAATGCTAGTCTGGACGAAAAACAGCACATTAGCGTTTTCCGCCAATGACGTCAACAAACCAGAACTGGGTTTTATTGTCGAAAATCGGGTGATCCGTAAATGTTTATGGGGGGAATTGCAACAGCAAGAAAATGTGACGTTTATTGTGCCATGTAAATTAAAGTCCGTGAAAATAGATCCTGATAATGCCAAACTAGAAACAATAGATGGAAAAATTATGAGTGCTAAATTATTAATTGGCGCCGATGGAGCGCAATCGTGGTTGCGACAACAGTTGAAATTTGTCGTGAAAAAAAGTTCTTATGGACACACAGCGTTAGTCACTACCGTGCAAACTGAACTGGCACATGAACACACCGCTTACCAATATTTCTTGCCTGAAGGTACTGTCGCCTTTTTACCACTCGCCAATCCAAATCATTGCTCAATTGTGTGGTATCACACGGCTGAAAAAACGCAAAACTTAAAAAACTATAGTGAAGCGGAGTTTAATGTACAGCTAAATCTTATTTTTGACAAATTGGGGGAAATATCCGTAAGCGATCGTCGTTTAAGCTTTCCACTTAATAAGCAACATATCGAGCATTATGTACAGAATCGAGTCGCTTTTATTGGCGATGCCGCCCATACGATCCATCCGCTTGCTGGTCAAGGTGTTAATTTAGGCTTTAGTGATGCCCGCTGTCTAGCACAAATCATCTTAACTGCATTAGAGAATAAAAAAGATTATTTCACCTATAGCACCCTGCGTAAATATGAACGGCAACGCAAGGCGGATAATACGGTTTTTTTAACTGCCATGGATGCGCTTAAATATTGCTTTACTGATTTGCCTGCGACCTTGACCCCATGGCGCGATCGGGGCGTAACGCTTGTGAATAAAAGCACGCTATTAAAAAAATTATTTATTGAACAGGCGTTGGGTGACTCCGAATAGAGAGGATGGGCGCGCGCAACACGCCCCTACAAGCCCCGTCCCGTAGGGGCACGTTGCGCGTGCCCTCCTCCATGCTATAATGCTCGCTATCATTTCCAAGGTGTCAATATGAAAAAAATTATCAGCCTATTAATCTTTCTACCCAGCCTTGCTATGGCCTGGAGCAGCTGCAACCCGATCGAACCCGGCAAACGCCTTTACTGGGAAAATTGCCAAGAAAACAAAATTGTTGTGAAAGGTACTAATTTAGACAATGCGTATATTGGGCATACTAAAATTATGAACAGTAATTTTGAACAAGTAAGCTTTAAAGAATCAAATTTCAATCATAGTAGTTTTCTGACGTCGACTTTCAAAAATGTAAATTTTGATAAGATCAACGATAACCACACTTCGTTTTTTAAATCTAAATTTACGAGTTTAAGCGCCCAACATGCTAATCTTAATAACTCGGGTTGGCGTTTTGATAACTTTAACGACGTTGATTTTACTGACACAAATTTCAATCACTCCGACTTTTTTGCAACGGTGATTAACAAGGGGGGGTTTAATATGACAAATCTGAATCATTCTATTTTTGGTTCTGCTAATATTAGCAATTCTACTTTTAATCACGCTAATTTAAACAATGATGATTTTTCGTTTAGCACCATGCACAACATTAGCTTTGCTAACTCATCCTTAAATAGCGACGACTTTCGCCACACTAAACTGACTAACGTTACATTTACCCAAACTCGCTTTTGTAATATCAGCTTTAAAGAAGCAACGTTCACAAATGTTACCTTCACTGAAACCAAAATGTGTAAAGTAAGTATGCCTGATGGTACAGTCGATCTTAAAGATTGTCTTGCCGATAACATCTGCTCGTAAAGTACCATGTTAGAATTCCAGTTAGTTTTAAAATCCAGTCAAAAAATAACACCCAATGTATTGCACTTATCTTTTGTGCGAGCTGATGGTGCCGAATTACCCTGTAAGCCCGGGCAGTTTTTAACTTTTCTATTTCCTACTCCCGATGGTGTCAAGCGTCGTAGTTATAGTATTGCGACTATTTCTGGGAAAACGACTGAAACTGAAATTGCGATCTCTTATATTATCGGCGGTATTGCCAGTGAAGCGCTATTTAATTTAAAAGTCGGTGACACCGTAACCGCTACAGGTCCATTTGGTAGATTAGTTTTAAAAGCGGAAGAAACACCTGCACGTTATATTTTAGCTGCAACCGGTACCGGCGTAGCACCTTATCGCGCCATGCTGCCAGAGCTTGTCGATAAAATAACAGCCGATCCCAATTTAAACGTTTTAATTTTACTCGGTGTGCAATATCGCGCGGATTTATTATATTGCAGTGATTTTTTAGAATGTGCAGCGGCACATCCGCAATTAGAATTCAGAGCTTATTTGAGTCGCGAAGCCTCTGAATTACACGCGCATGAATACAAAGGCTATGTACAAACTGCTTTTGCAGAGTTAAATCTCGATCCGGATCATGATATTATTTATTTATGCGGCAATCCGAATATGATTGATGCGGCATTTGCCCATGTCAGTGAATTAGGCTTTATCCCGAAAAATGTACGCCGCGAGAAATATATATCCTCTAACTAATAAGACTCACAGTAATTGGAATTCTCAGCTAGGCGCGCGAGGTGTGAGCAGCGGAGTGTATATACTAATACATGAGCAGCGAGCATCCGAAGCGCAACAACGCTGAAATTTCAAGTGCGAAGAGTCTGTGGAAAATATTCGAAGGTATCCGAGAACATTAACTGTTGTTTCAAACCCTTCGCTGTAAATTCATCGTACGCTGCATACACCATTTCTTTTGGTCCACTTGCGTACACTTGATATCCGCTTAGATCTTTATGCTGCTCCACCACCACTTCATGCACTAAACCCGTGCGTCCTTGCCAATAAGCATCTTGTACCGTTATAACTGGCGTAAACGAAAAATTAGCATGCTTCACTGCCCACTCGGTAAATAAATCCGTTAAATATAAATCACTGCTATTTTTTACGCCCCAATATAAGTGTAATTGACGCGGATCGTTATTCGCAAAGGCTGCTTCAAGCATAGCTTTGATCGGGACAATGCCCGTGCCACCCGCGAGATAAATAATCGGCAACATCGGTGTTGCTTTGTAAACCGTAGCACCATAAGGTCCACGAAGAGTAATGTCTTTATTTTGCGTGATTTTCTCGATGATTTTGACATTGCGCACATTTTCACTAACGCTTTTGATTTGTAATTCTATGTGTTTATTGTTATCTGGCGCATTGGCAATCGAAAACGGAATCGGTGTGCCATCATCACAAAGAATTTGCAGATACTGCCCTGCTTGATATTCAAGCGCATTTTTTTGTGCCGTTAAAAATACTTGATAGATATTATCATTAAGTAATTTAAAATCACGCACGTGGTAATCAAATTTTCGTGCGGGTCGATATTCCGGACCATAAACCTCGTCGACTTCGATCACCAGATCACTGGTGGGACGCACTGAACAAAACAAAGCAAAACCTTCGCTTTGTTGCTGTTCATCTAAGGCATAGGGTTGCACTTGACCGTAGGTAAACGTACCTTGTAATACTTTACCCATACAAGTTCCACAAGTTGCACTACCGCACGAAAAGGGAAAATCAAAGCCAGTGCGTAACGCTGCTTCTAATACCGTTTCGTCC
>SHZH01000009.1 GCA_009692385.1 Gammaproteobacteria bacterium
GAGCTGACTGCTTCTTTGCGTTTGGTGGCTAACATTCCCGGCGGTGGCTAACATTCCCGGCGGTGGCGAAGGTTAATAATAGTACGTGCTGAATAAACCACCCGCTGGGTGGTTTATTCTATTAAGGTGGCTATGGAAAAAATAAATATTACAAAGTCAAACTTAATTTACGTATTAGCTCAACTTAATCAAAAAATAACACGTCAATTGTTGTTGATATTTGAACTTACAGAATTAAAAAATCTACAAAGTCGCTGGACCGAGCTAGCACTACTAACTCAAACAATAAATAACAGTAAAATAATACTTAAATTAATTGATTTACAGTGGTCAGAAGTAGAAAAAGATTTAAATACGGCTCTAGACTTAGATAATAGTTCGTTATTTAACCATATTTATGATCAAGAGTTAGGTCTTGCTGGTGGCGAACCATTTGCTTTAATGTTAGCAAATTATGAACTTGATTTGCGTAAAATTAATACTGTGTCAACTCTAAGTCGCCTTGGTGAGCTGGGGGCTTTTGCCCTTATTCCGATAATAACAAATGTCTCGTCTGAAGTTTTTGGAGGGTCATCATATAATCATACTATTGATTTTGATAAAGAACTTGAAATTACGGATTTACGCGCATGGCAAAGAGCTCGACAAGCACCTCAATTTCGCTTTATTAATGTGGCATTACCCACGCTTCAACTGACAGTAAAGTATGAAGATTTACTTCTCCATCTGTTCCGTCACACTATTGACATAAATACCAGCATTCTATTGGCGATGCGCGTTATTGAATCATTTAAACAAACCCAATGGTTTACGGAAATTTTAGGTTTTTTCTCTCTTCATGATCTCATCATGAAATCCGCTCTATTTCCCTTTGCGGCGATTGATATATCTTTAGACTGCAAGACCTTCTTAAAATCCAGCGATGAATTAGCACTCGGTAAAACTGGCTTTATTCCCCTACTCCAAACGAATAAAAATAAACCGTTATACTTTGGCAACACTTATTGTGCTTACAAAAGCACAGAAGTTGTCAGTACATTATTAGATCATATCTTATGTGCTTGCCGCTTTGGACAGCATGTCAAGATCCTCGCGCGCCAAAAAATAGGTGCGCATGCTGACGAACGAGACTGCGAACAATTTATTGCTAATTGGTTAACACGCTATACTGCAACCCTAAAGGAACACAGCCTCCGGGCTCATTATCCGTTAAAGCGATTTCAGATCAAATTGGCTAAAGTGCCAGGCAGAATAGGTTATTATAGTTGTCAAATATTATTAGAGCCTCATATGAAGCTGGAAAGCATGAATACCCAAATAATCCTACACTCGGAAATATTGGCCTCACAGTAAATTGGGAATGTTAATGTTAATTTTGCTTCCTTAAGGAAATTTTAAGATTTCTTTGCTATACTTCATCTTACAGATAAAGATTATTTATCTGGAATAACGAAAATAATATGAAACAAGAGGAAAATACTATGAAACCACGTACATTACAAGAAATTTATGCTTTAGCTACTGGTCCAACTAAGACTGAAGCAACCATTGGCAGCGTTAAGCTGGACACTGCTTATCAAGTGGAAGCAACTGTTTACGGTTTCGAACAACCTGTAAACGGTGTGACTGTAGCGAATGCTGTGCTCGACCTAAATTTATTGGCTTTTGGCATCAAAATTGATCCTAAAACTAGTAAAGACATAATGAAAGAAATTCGTGCTTTAACTGGTTCAGTGCCCGTTAAAATCACAATTACAGAAACTTCAGGCGATAAAGCAGAGTTAGGTCACTTCGATCTTACAGGTCTCCTGGATCCATATGAAGATCAGAAAGTATCTAATGATGTTAGCGTTCGTTTCATTAACGTTGCTGGAACTATCAAAGTTGGTAGCGAAGCTTCTCAAGTTGGTTCAGCAGCAGCTTAATTTAAGCTGTAGCTTCTACTAAAAAACCCGCGTTCTGCGGGTTTTCTTATTTTGTGCTATAGTTCAAATGCGCTTAAAATAATTTTTGTACATTTTGGTGTTATTGAAATTATCACCTTATAGAATTAATTCCTAAAATATAGTTTTTTATTATGATAAAAATTCCTTCGAAAGATTATATTTCCGATTTCCACTCGCCTAGCATTATTGATCGGCTTTTAGATAGTCCAGAGAGCAATCATGAAGCTAAGTCAGCCATTATGCGTGACATCACAAATTTATTAAATACTAAGGTAAATTTAGATATAAACAATGATTTTAATGAAGTAAAGACATCCATATTAAATTACGGTTTGCCTAATTTTTCTATGATGGAAGCATCAACTAAAAACATTAGCGATGAGATCCAAAAGAGTCTTGAAAAGACTCTTTTGGCATATGAGCCACGATTAAAAAATATTACTGTGAATGTAGCTAATGTTTCCAAGTACTCGATTGATTTTACAATTAATGCTACTTTTATGACTGATCCTGAGCCAATTAACATTAAATTTGACTCAAATTACCAACCCAATCTACAACAATTTAAGGTAAAAGAGCACCCTGATGAATAACGAATTTCTCAGTTACTACAACAAAGAATTAGCCAAGATTCGCCAATTAGGTGCGGAATTCGCGAAGCAACACCCGAAAATCGCCGGTAATTTAAGGATGACTCAAGATGTCATTGAAGATCCGCATGTATCACGCCTCATTCAATCCGTGGCTTTTTTAAATGCTGATATTCGCCAACGCTTAGATGATGATTATCCCGAACTGACTAATGCACTGTTGAACGTACTCTATCCGCATTATTTAGCCCCCATCCCCTCCATGTCGATTGTGCAATTCCAACCCGATAGCAGCCTCGCCACAGCCAGTACGATTAATAAGGGTACCCTCATTGAAACACTACCCATTAATGGCGCACCGGTGCGGTTTCAGACGTGTTATGAGACCACTTTATTACCCATTACGATTCAGCGAGCTAAGTTATTTGGCCATCGGCAATCGGCACCGCCTATCGATAATAATGTTTTTGCCCCTGCTTCATTACAGTTAACCCTGGTTACCAATGATGATAAACAGACTTTTGCTGAATTAGCGCCCGAAAAACTACGCTTTTTCCTAAAAGGCACCGCCCAACAAGTCTATAGTTTATATGAATTGTTGATGCGCGATACCGTGAAGATTTGTTTAGCCAAATCAGCTACTGATGCACAGGCTGTCTTTCTCGATAAATCGCATTTGAAACCGGTTGGTTTTGATCTCGATCAGGGCATGCTGCCCTACTCTGCACGTTCGAATATCGCCTATCGCGTATTAAGCGAATATTTTAGCTTTCCTGAAAAGTTCTTATTTATCGATATCACCGGCTTAACCGCCGACAATCTGCAACATATCGGCAATGAGCTGAATATCTATTTTTACCTCAAACAGGCGAGCAAAGACTTAGAACAATATATTAATGCCGATTACTTCGCCTTGGGCTGCACCCCCGTGGTTAACTTATACCGTAAAACCGCCGAGCCTATTACTTGGGATCATGCGAAAACCGAATATCATCTAATGCCTGATGCGCGTCGAGCATTGGCGAATGAGATCTACTCGATTGATAATGTTATCGGTATTGATGCCGAGGGTAAAACCCATGAATTCTTACCGTTCTATGGTATCAACCATGAACACACCAGCGATGCGCCGCAATGCTTTTGGATTGCCCAACGCCGTGAAAATACCAACCCCGAAGAAGATCGGGACGAAGGCACTGAAATGTACCTTTCCTTAGTCGATCTCGCCCTAAAGCCGAGCGATGCGCCGAATTGGGTGATCAGCGCGACCACCACCTGTTTAAATCGGGATATCCCGAACCATCTGCCGTTCGGTGCGGGTGAACCGTATCTACAATTTACCGAAGGTAGCGCGCCCGTAAAACAAATTTTGTGTCTCACTGCCCCCACACCGACTCGTCGCCAAGCATTAGGCAAAGCCGCAGAATGGCGCTTGATCTCGCATTTAAGTATTAATCACTTAAGCCTCATGGACAATAAAGAAGGCGCACAAACCTTACGTGAAATTTTACGTTTATACGATTACAACGATTCTGAGCAAAATCATAATTTGATTAGCGGCGTTCTTAATATTTCTGCCAAACGCGTCATGGCGCGAGATCCCTCGGGTAATTTAAATGCCTTTTGCCAAGGTGTCGAAATTACGCTGGAAATTGATGAAAAAAAATTTTCTGGTAATAGTCTATATTTATTTGGTAGCATTTTAGACCGCTTTTTTGCGCTCTACTGCACCATTAACTCATTTACTAAATTAACCGTCGTCAACAAAAGCAGCCACAAGGTCTTACAACAATGGCCAGCCAGAGCGGGCGATCAAGCTCTGATTTGATGCTGCCCTCACCCTTGATCGCGATGCTTAACCCAATCGGCAAAGGCTTCATCTTCAAATTGATAAATACCATGTTGCATTTTTGTGATGATGCTCTTGTTTGCTAATCGCCGTAAGGCATTATGCGTAGTATTTTTATTAACTCCGTCTTCAATTCCCAGCGTCATCGCTAATTTTTGTAAACTGGTCTTACCATGTAAATCAACGATACCGTTGGAGATCATTGAAAGTATCACTTTGTCTGCTGCAAGCAACGCATCCCATTGCCGCTTAAAACTGTGATCACTAAATACTTTATTTTTAGTGATCGTTAAAGCTGCTTCCGCTCCTTCACTTGGGTGCATTAAATAGTATTCGATAAATTGCCTAAAAAATTCAGGGGTGTTTTTAAGCTCTGCAAAGGCAGCTAATGCCTCCTCAACTAAAATCGGCAATTTTGAAATGCTATTAATTTGCTCTACCATTGCTTCAACAAATTCTTTACCCAGTAATTCGAATGGCTCCAGCGGTGCCCAGTTATAAAAAGGTTCTGAGGAAACGCCAAACATTTTGCGTAAGGTGGTTTCCGAACTACCAGCAAAAATCACTTTAATATGATCCTTTCGAATATCTAGCGCCGCTCTTAGCGCATGTGCAAAATGAGAATTTTCTTCGTAAGCAAGCACTTGTGCTTCATCAATAACCAAAATCATTTTCTGTTGAGTTTTATCAAAAATTTGCATCGCCTCCATAAGTAAAGTACCGAGTATTTTTTTACTTTCAGCTAGATCTGCCTCGATTGAGCCTTGAATAAGACCAGGAACTTTCCCACTGGCTTTTAGTTTCTTTACTGGCAACTTAAGACGTGCCCAAATCTTATCCCAACCTTTTGGCTCAATAACTTTATAAAATTCTGAAATTAAAGCAGTAGCAGGATCTATTTCTAAATCCCACAGATTAGCGTAAACAACAAGATAACCCTTTTTTTCAGCTGCTGGGATAAAATCTTTTTTTAAAAATTCTGTTTTCCCCATACGACGTCTTGCAAATAATCCACGAGCGGAAGTCAACCCAAGCTCAAATAGTTGTAAATACCTATTAGCTAGCTCAGGCCTAGCATAGTGCCAATTGTTCCGCTTTGTTGGAGGCATAGTCTTAAATTCTCTTAAGCAATTTAAGAAGTATTAAACCAATGTCTTCCTGTTTAGTCAAGAAGAAAGTCTTAAGAAGTCTTAATGGTTTTAAGACTTCTTAAGACTTTCTTGGCCAGTACACAATGGTGAGAAGACGTTAATTTGAGGATGAGCCTCATACAGCATGGTAAATTGTAGGGGCACGCTGCGCGTGCCCTCCCTGAACCTAGGCAATGGGCTGCAGGATGGGCACGCGCAGCGTGCCCATCCGGGTTTCGAATAGAACACTTGAGGGGAGAAAACTGGGTAATAAATAAAATTAACGCTATAATCATACAATGAATGATTTAGCACAACGTTTATTCACCTACCCACAAAAATTTGATTTTTTTCAAGCAGTGCACTTGCTCGAGCTGATCAATGATGAACAAGTAGTTTCTCACCCCGAGTGGAAACAACATCCCGTTGGCTACGATTATCCGCAAGCCAAAGAAATCGTCCGCTTTAAAGTGGATCCCACGCTCGTCTATCCTAAAAGTGAAATCACCGTACTCACGGCACCAGTTTTTGATAGCGAAAAAAAACGCTTAAAACCCCCTGAAATGCAGGTGACTTTTATGGGCCTCACCGGTCCTTCCGGCGCCCTCCCCTCGCATTATTCAGAACTGATCTTGGAACAGAACCGAAAAAAAAATTATGCTCTAGCGGATTTTTTCGATTTATTTAATCATCGTGCTATCTCATTTTATTATCGCGGCTGGGAAAAATATCGGGTGCAATACCATTTCGAACGCACGCGTCGCATGGGCAAACAAGATGATAGTCTAACTAAGATCTTAAAAAGTCTGATCGGCCTAGGGTTGAATCAGGGCGAAGCCAACCTCGGACGCCAGCAAAGAGTTGCAGAGGATAATTTATTAAACTACGCTGATCGCTTTGCCAACCAACGCAGATCAGCGGCGGGTCTGCGCGATATTTTGTCGGACTATTTTCAAGTACCCGTGCAAATCAAACAATTCATTGGTTCTTGGAATCGTCTACAAAACTCCGAATGTACACGCATGCCCTCAAAAAAACTGCCTGAAGGACAATTTAATCTACTGGGTACTAACACCCTCCTCGGTACTCGCGTATGGTACAGCCAAGCTAAATTTCGCGTTATTTTAGGCCCCTTGAATAGCGAGCAATTTCAACAATTTTTGCCTGGTAGCCTTAATTTAGTAAAATTAAAAGAATTAACGCGTACCTATGTGGGCATAGAATACAGCTTTGATATTCAATTGGTATCTGATCAGCAAACCGTGTCCGCATGTTGTCTCGATCCGAAAAATCCGCCCCGTCTAGGATATTTTACCTGGCTCACGGGCGCCCAAAGCAAAAAAGACCGCATTCAACATGATAAATTAATACTAACTTAGGGTATTATAGATACAATAACGAACATTAAAAGGATCAATCAACCATGGCAACCCTCAATTTAAAATCATTGATTAGCAAACTAGACGGCGTATGCCGCAAAGCACTTGAAGCCGCCGCCGGCCTGTGTTTAAGCCGTACCCAATACAACATTGAAATTGAACATTGGTTATTAAAATTACTCGAAGTGGCTGATACTGATTTACTCGCCATTTTAAATCACTATGAAATTGATATCGCCCGTTTACAAGAAGATCTAACGAAAGCATTGGATCGCCTGCGTTCTGGCAATGCTAAAACACCGGCCATTTCTCCTGATGTCATTGATTGGGTACAAGCGGCTTGGTTGCAAGCTTCATTAGAATATCATGCGCATGAGGTCCGTACCGGCCATTTAGTATTAGCCTTGTTGAGCAACGAAACATTAGCGCGTATTGCCGATGATCTGTCAAATCAATTTGACAAAATTTCCGTCGAAGATCTGCGCACCCAGCTCCCTCATTTGATGGCCAATAGCGGTGAAGTTTCAGGTGTCGCCCTGTCGGCTGCGAACCAAACCAGTGGTGTTCCCGCCAGCGCTTCCGGTAGCAAACAGGATGCACTCAATCAATTTACGGTTGATTTAACGGCTCAAGCCAAAGCAGGCAAGATTGATCCGGTATTAGGCCGAGACGCAGAAATTCGCCAAATTATTGATATCTTAACGCGCCGTCGCCAAAACAACCCTATTTTAACAGGTGAAGCGGGGGTGGGTAAAACGGCCGTGGTCGAAGGTTTTGCTTTACGTATCGCCAAAGGTGATGTGCCACCGGCTCTAAAAAATGTGTCGATCCGCGTGTTAGATCTAGCCTTATTACAAGCCGGTGCAGGCATTAAAGGTGAATTTGAAAACCGCTTAAAATCCGTGATTGCCGAAGTGAAACAATCACCCCAGCCCATTATTTTATTTATTGATGAAGCGCACACCTTGATCGGTGCAGGCGGCGCTGAAGGCCAAGGTGATGCGGCTAACCTATTAAAACCGGCTTTAGCCCGCGGTGAATTACGTACTATTGCAGCAACCACGTGGGCTGAATACAAAAAATATTTTGAAAAAGATCCGGCGTTAACACGTCGCTTCCAAGTTGTAAAAATCGAAGAGCCGACCGAACAACAAGCCATCCAAATGATGCGCGGTGTGGCTGCACATCTTGAAAAGCATCATGCGGTGCGCATTTTAGATGAAGCCATCGAAGCGGCGGTAAAATTATCGAAACGCTATATCCCAGGGCGTCAATTACCCGATAAATGTGTTAGTTTATTAGACACCGCGTGCGCCAAAGTCGCAATGAGCCATAGCGCTACTCCTGCTTCCATTGAAGATTGCCAACGTCGTCTGGAACACATCGAAGTTGAACAAGGTATTTTAAATCGCGAAAATTTAACCGGTGCGGCGCATGATGAGCGCCTCAGCAATCTGAGTGAAGAGCAGCAAAAAGCAGCGGAACATCTTGCGGAACTCACCACTCGTTGGGAACAAGAAAAAGGTTTAGCGACTGAAATGCGCGCGCTACGCGAAAAATTAGAAGATGTAAATTTAACCGATAATACTGAACGTGAAGCTGCGCAAACTAAATTACAAACGTTAACGACTGAATTAAAAATCCTGCAAGGTGAAGATGCTTTATTACAAGTCTGCGTCGATGCCCAAGCCGTTGCCGAAATCATTGCCAGCTGGACCGGCATTCCCGTCGGTCGCATGATGAGTGACGAGATCAATGCCGTCTTAGCCATTCAACATAAACTCGCCGAACGCGTCATTGGTCAAGACCATGCGTTAGCAGCCATTGCCCGTACCATCCAAGTCTCGCGTGCTAATTTAAGCGATCCACGCAAACCGATCGGTGTCTTTTTATTAGCCGGTACCAGCGGTACCGGTAAAACCGAAACCGCGTTGGCCTTGGCTGATTTACTCTATGGCGGTGAGCAAAACGTAACAGTCATCAATATGTCCGAATTCAAAGAAGCACATAAAGTGTCAATGCTGGTCGGTTCGCCTCCCGGTTACGTAGGCTACGGTGAAGGAGGGGTCTTAACCAATGCGGTGCGTCGTCGCCCTTATAGCGTGATCTTATTAGATGAGATGGAAAAAGCCCATCCTAGCGTACAAGAGATCTTCTATCAAGTTTTTGATAAAGGCATGATCATGGATGGTGAAGGTCGCGAAATCGACTTTAAAAATACCGTGATCATTATGACCACCAATGCGGGCACGCAATCGATTATGAAAGCCTATGGCACGCCCGATAAGAAACTGCCAGAAACCGCTGAAGAATTGGCGGCTGAAATACGCCCTGAATTGCTACGTACCTTTAAACCTGCCTTTTTAGGCCGTACCCAGGTTGTTCCCTTTATTCCATTGGATGCTGAAGTTATTAAAATGATTGTCAAACTACAGCTGGCTAAAGTGGCTCAACGCATTAAAGCTCAATATAAGGCTGATTTTACCTATACTGAGGCTGTATTAGAAACGATTACCAATCGTTGCCAAGAAGTTGAAACGGGAGCTCGTAATGTCGAGCATTTAATCAATGGCAACCTATTGCCCGCCCTGTCTACCGAGTTCTTAACCCGAATGGCCAATGGCCAAACAATCAGCAAGGCTGAAGTGGATATCGGCGCCGATGGCGAATTTGTCTATAGCGTATCGTAGGGGCATACTGCGTATGCCCAGGGCACATGCAATGTGCCCCTACATGTGTTAAGATTAACTTAACAATTATCATTTATAATAACAAGTATTGATCTAAACAATAAGAGAGACTATTTCATGGCATCTTCTAAAAAATTAAATGGCATTATCGACTACTCAAATTTTACTGCAACCCTAAAATTAAACGGGCCGACCGTAGAATATTTGTATGGCTATCGCAGCGTGCAACCCATGGCATTTTTTAGTGGCAGTCAACTCGAAATTTTCTTCACTTCAAAAAAACCCGATATTACCGCGAAAGATTTTAAGGCGGATACGTGTGCGACGATTGATCTCGAATTTAAAATCATTGGCAAAGAAACCATCGAAAAGATTAAGTACCAATTGATCCGCGAAGTATGGGCAATTGAAAATTTACAACACATTTTAGGCAAAGATCATTATTGCTACAAGCTAACGGTAGGGCACCCTACTGCACCGTTGTGTGCACTCACACACTTCACACAAAAAATTTATCAGGGTACGCCAGCTGAGGTGATCAAAGCCGCCCTACTCGAATGTGGTTTAGCTGAAGCGCAATTTGATCTCAAGAATATTAAAAGTGGTATAGTGCGTTACTACTATCAAGACGGTGAAACCTGGTCATTTATTTGTGATTCAATCTTACGTCCGAATGGTTTTACTGCCGTATTAAATGAAGCCAATCAATTAGTTTTCTGCGAAAATGTGAAAGCTTATAAACCAAGCGAATATCCGACTTATGCCACCTATCAACCTTACACGATCCAAACACAACAAAATGGTGCTCCACTCATGCCACATACGGGTATTTATGGATTTCGCAGCACTGATTTCATGTCAAGCCAAGAAGGCATCAAAGTTCATTCTAGCTCGATCGAACTGTTAAATAATCGAAAACACTATCAAGGTGGATTTGCTGAACGCAGCCCACAACTCTCTATTTTTCATTTGCCTGGCGAAAAAACTGAAGATAACAGCGCTTTAGCTGAACGCTTACACCAAAGCCGGCAGCAACCAAGTGTCTATTCTGGTGAAGCGACTTTTCCATTATGCTTAGCTGAAACACTGGATCTGGAATGGACAAGTATCGATAAACAAAAACACATCGCAGCAATTGTGCTGACCGGGTTTTCAGAGATCGTCTGTTCCTTTTTTAGCACACCGACTGCGAATATGCGCGCTGCATTTAATCACAGCGCATGGACCGGGTTACCACCCAACACCCTATGCTACCGTTTCACCGGCTTACTTAACACACAGATGCCCCGTTTAGCCTACGCTGATCAGCAACCTATTTTGTTAGAAGGCATTATTACCGATGCAAGTGGAAAACTCGATAGCAAGCAAGTCTCGTTTAAAGAAAACCAACTACATGTTGGCTTAGTGTCGTTATTTCGCCAAACGCCGACTTCAGCGTTTACAGCCGACCAAGTAGTACTCGCCTCTTCCTGTGAGCCCTTTGTTTTGCAAAACTCAGCCCCGTTTGCCAATCGCTTAGTCTATGTTTGGTACAATCCAACATTTGGAACATTCACCCTCGCAGGCGCGTATCGCACTGAAGCATTTAGTGATCATACGATCTTACAAACCGTCAATCCTAATGCACCTAAAGACAAACCAATGCCATCATTGACGATTGCCGACGCTGATCAAACCGCTACCTTAACAACGGCGAAAGAAAACTCGATTACTTTAAGTGAAAAGATCTTATCCATGAAAATTCCGGACACTATTAGTGCGAAGACGGACACCAAAAAATCATCTCTACTCATGGATGCTAAAGGGGTTACCGTAACGACAGAAGTAGATCTTGCAACAACGGCTGTTAATACCACGGTCACCAGTAAAAAAGAGAATAGCATTACAACTAATACTATGACGCAGACTATAAATGGTGCTTTAAAAATTACTGCTGGTGAAACGACTATCACACCACAAGATTTTACTATCAAATCTTCCGGAGATGTCACCATCAAAGGAAACTCAATTACAGTAAAAGCAACCGGTGGGCTAGCGCTTTCAGGTTCACCGATCAATAATAATAAATAAGGTCGTTTATGCCCTCATCGTCACTTTATTTAGAACTCGAATACCAAAACGCCGATTTTGATCGGCTGGTGTTCGCGTGGCAAAAAGTGATTGAACATCATCCCTTATTACAAAGTTATTTGAACGAACAGCAAACACTCACTAAAACCAGCTCCAGCGCTTACGAGATCAAATCCTATGATTTAAGTTTGCAACCGGCGGCGAAAATTCAAGAAGTAGAAGCCAAATTACGCGAGCGTTTTTTAGCCGCGTCATTAAACACGATGCAATGGCCGTGGTATGCCATCAAAGCCACGCGTTATGCCTCTGGTACCGTTCGTTTTTTTATGAGTTTTGCGCCGGATATGATTGATGCGCAACAGATTTATTATTTGTTACGCAGCTGGCTGGCGCTGTACCAAAATCTCGATATCGAATTAAAAGCGATCCCCTTACTACCGACTAAAACACCCACTGCACCGGATTATGAATTAAGTGAGCTGTACTATCATCACCTCTTCGGAAAAATGGAACACCAAACCTTGGTACAGTTACGTGAAAAAAGCGTTAATGAAAATATTGCTTTACCCTTAGTCCTCATCACCGTATTCCGTGAGCAATTGGATCAACAAAAATTAGATTATACCCTGTACTTAACGTTAGCGAATCGTTTTCCACTTTACCCCTACATGTATGATCGCGCCACATTTGCGACTTCATTAGCCAGCACTCCTCTCGTTTTTGAAGAAGAGGCTACTTTCAAAGAACGCTGCACCGCTCTCAATCAACAATTGCGGACGACGGCCATTGAATTAAAAAACGAAGATTTAATCGATCTGTTAGCCCCCAGCATGCCTGAATTATTTGCTTTATTTTCCTGTAATCTCGAACAAAATTTATTGCCCGGCCCCTTATATGCGAAACCCGCTAATATTATTTATGCTAATTTCGCCCTGCCAATTGCCACCATCGATTTCAATTGCTGGGAGCAAGGCGGCCAATTACTGTATCGCTGGTCTTATCTGGATGTCGTGGCAGAAACAAATACTGATCTGCCGCCGGTTGATATCCACACTATGCAGTTAAAAACTCCCGCCAATGATGCATCAGCTATGGACATCACATTTGCAAAAAGTAAAAAAAATAGGGCTCTGGGTCAAGGCATATGCTTACTGAGTGGCACGACCATCAAAGGTCTCTCCAACGAGTTCAGTCAAGCACTGCTGGTTGAGCACAATAAGCTTAATGATAATGCCGCACTACCCGCACCCGCTATCAAAGAAAATTTATTACTTAGCGCTCCTACTAACCCATTTGTGTTATCTGCAGATCTGACGACGACTAAAACACCGCAATACAATGCCAACACTGCTGCGGCTGAAAATTTAGATACGCTCTCAAATAAAGTATCTTTCGCACCTAAAAATAGCCAAACTGTGGTGCCGAAAATTTTGACCACTGCCTTCGCTGCGGGTATTATTCAAGCAGGCGTGAGTATTTTGGGCGCAAGTCAAGCGCACGCTAGCCCTGTAACAAGCTCTAGCAGCTCCTCTAATAATACTAGTTCAGCACCGACACAAACTACAACTCCTGCTGTTGATCCTGCAACTACCGCTAATCAAACCGCAATGAATGGTTTTGGTACCGCCGCATCCAAACTCACCAATGATCCTAAAAGTTGGGAACAAGCAGCGCCGCCCAGCATTGCCTCCACTAATGCGCAAGCAGCCGTTGCTGCAAAACAAAATCCTACGGTACTTAAATTATTAACGATGATGGCTGCCACTGCACCCGCGGTATTATTTGCGCAACAAATTGCGGCCATGCAAAAAGCGCCAGTGATCACACCTGATTTAAGTAAAGCGCCACCACCGAGTGCCACCCAAATTGCCACTGCATCGCCGGAACAAGCTGAGAAAACCTATCAAGCCTATTCTGAAAAACGCGCTGAGATCTTGGCTGAGCCCGCCAAAAAATCGGCCACTGCCATCGGCGAATTAAATGAAAATTTCCGGGGAATGGTGGTCGCAGCAGGTCCAGCACTTCCCGCTGTTAGCCCTGAACTCTCAGAAATGGGTACGCATTTAGATGGCCTCACCAATTCACTCGCACAAGGTGATAAGGCTGCAAGCACCACATATATGGAAAAACTGCAAAAAGTGCAGGCGCAACTGGCCGATAAAATGAACACATTTAACGTGCCGAGCGAGTCTTCACAAAATCCGTTGGTGCAAAAATTAAAAGAGATCAGCACGGCCACCGATCAAGCAAGCACCGCGGCGAGCACTCCAATGGCTACTCAGGCTGCTACCCAAGCTAACACCACTGCTGCTACCCAAAATTTAACACACAAAGTGAGTGAATTTGAAACCCTGTATAATGGCTACGAAGCCAAAATAGCACCCAATGCAATTAATACGCCAAATAGCGCTCAGTTAGCGATAGCTAAAGCTAATATCAAACCTGCTACACCGAACGCTTTAGATCAGGCTACAGCCGATCTAAAGGCTGCTGACCAATCGAACAAAGCGGATCCGCGCGCGCAAGAAATACAACTCCATCTTTCAAAATTAGAGGATTCCGTCAACAAATTTTCATCGTTTAATTGCGCTGATCTGGCGCTACCTGATGCTGGAGCGACCATCACCGATATCCAAAAACAAGCCGATGCGGTAAAAAATTTAACGGATCTGGATGCACTCAATCCAACGGCGGGTAAACTCACGGCGCTACAAAACAGTGCTGATGAAACGAAGCAAGAAGCCGCCGCCTTGCAGCAGCAAGCAGATGCCTTAAAAAACAACATTAAACTACCTGATGGTTCATTGCCCTCCATGGATACTAGCAAGCTTGAAGCCTCACTCGCTCAGTTAAGTGCAAACACTGCGGCGGTTGCTGCAGCAACGCAAGGAAAATGCCCTATTTGTTCGATTGCAATGCCTGAATTACCGCTCATCCCATCGATTGGACAAATGAATATTAATATACCACAGCTGGTCAATCCCTTCCTGCTGCCCCAATTCTTAATTCCAAGCAGTGTGGATGAATTGCTGGCACTGGCTGCTTTAGACACACTTTCTGCTGACTTACAAGCAACCGTAGCTGCCGATGCCGCTCGCCTGCAGGCAGTGCTCGATCGCGCTAAAACGTTTGATCCCAGCGCTAAAGCCAATGAGTTAGCTGCTTACGGACAAGAATTAGCAGCAGATAATCTCTATACGCAAAATTTAGCCAAAATGACAGCCCTGAAAGATTCTTTATTAGCTACCGACGAAAAATTTTCGGTAAATTGCCCTAATTATCAAGCAACCGTCCCTAATCTGGATACCGGTGCATTAGAAAGCAAACAACAGCAAGTTCAAGGTGCTTACCAAGAATTAGACGGAATGTGTGGCCAACTGAAGGGTGCACTGGCTAATGGTACCGGCGGGAGTTCTCAAGCGACGGAAGATGCGCTGACTGCCACGCGTGCTAATTTAATTGGTATGGTACAATCGGCTCCCAGCATGTTACCTACTCCTGCCATTCCTAACCTGCAAGCATTATTAGCGGCGCAAGCAGCGAGTGTATCTAACTCCTTGATCTGCACGCAGCATTCCATGCCCGGTGGTAGCCTGGGTGCCGGTGGTGGCGGCGGCGGACCCGATGAAGCCTTAGTGTCAGGTTTAAAAATTCAATGCCCGATGGGTGGGTCACCCCAAGCAGTTCGTGTATTACCGCTCGGTGTGAAATCAGCCGGCGGCAAAGAAATGTTTAAATCACCGATCGACAGTATTCCTTTTGTCACTGTTCCTGAATTGGGACCCGGACAAACGTGTAAATCTATGCTGAATCCCTTAGTGATCGCCAAAGTTGCGGCATTCCAACCACCACTGGGACCCTGCATACCACTAGTGCTTGCCATAGGTGGTGCAACCCAAACCCTGGTTTATAGTAACCTTGGTGGACAAAAAACCATGACTAAATTTATGTGTGCGTTCTGTCCTGGCATCCAAGTAGCGGCCAGTGGGCAAGAGGGGGACAAACACAAAATTACCTGATTAATAGAGAACTAATTCTCATGCTCCGCCGCAACCGCATAGATCCCCGGCGCATTACGCAGATATTCCTTGTAATCTAAGCCGTAGCCAAACACATAACGATCTGCAATTTCTAGACCTGTAAAGTCGGCTTTCGCTAAACCACCAATTTCACGCGGACGAATTTTATCAACGAGTACACCAGTATAAATTTTTTCAGCACCTTGTTCGTTACAATATTCAATAATGGCCGATAAGGTCACGCCAAGATCGAGAATGTCATCTAAAATTAATACCGTACGATCTTTGAGGGATGTTTTTGGTTCAGCACGCCAATGGATCTCACCCCCTCGCAAACTACTTTGATAACGTGTCGCATGAACATAATCCACTTCCAAGGGAAAATCTAAACGCGTCAATAAATGACCGGCGGAAATTAAACCACCTACCATGACGACTAATAACACCGGATTACTGTCTTCTAATTGATTGTGAATTTCCCGCGCCATTTTATCGATAGCCAAATCCACTTCAGCACGTGAATGTAAACACGTAGCTTTAGCAAAAACTTCGCGGATCTCTTTAGGTAATGGCATATAAATAATTTCCTTAGTTTATAATTGTAATCGGTTCAGGGATCACTATGGTTTGTGTTTGTCCCGCTAACTCGCCACCCTGTTCGGTGATGATAGCAATAATTTTTATTAACAGCTCTTGTTGCACATCTTTAAAGCGATTTTCATCTTTGGTATTAATATAGGCGTTGATTTTTAATGTTAGCGAACTATTGTCTAAATTAATCAAATTTACGGTGGAGATTTTTCCTGGTTGTTTATTCGGATCCTGTTGTAATAATTGATTGATCGCGTGTGTAATATTATTCACCTGTTCAAAATCCTGATAGCGAATATGAATAACTTGTTCCATACGCCAGCACTGCATGCGTGAATAGTTGATAATCGTCACGGTTGAAAACACGGCATTCGCCACATACATGGGTCGCGTATTAAAAGCGCGAATGCACGTGGTGCGCCAACCAATGGTTTCAACGCGCCCTTCGATCGATTTATCCGGTGAGGCGATCCAATCACCAATACCGAAGGGTCGCTCAAAATACAGCATGAAACCACCAAAAATATTCTTTAATAAATCTTGTGCCGCCAAGCTAATACCAATACTCAAACCACCTGCGATAGTATAAATAGTTGCTAAGGGCAAACCAAAAATAGGCAGCAAACATAAAAAAGCGATCATGACGACAATAATACGGGCAATCCGCGCGACGGCATGTACCGAGGTTTCATCATAACGACGCTGACTGGCGATATCCTTGTTGATACGAGTTTGAATTTGACCAATAAAATGCAATAAAAACCACATCAAACTAATAATGATGCCGAAATTAGCAAATTGATCGAGGGTGACCTGTAAGGGTTTGTAATGAATTAACTCCAACGTAAGTTGAAGCGCATAAATAAATACTAAATACCAAATGATCAAGGTGATCGGCTTGCGTAACGAATGTAAGATCGCGTCGATCAGAATGTAACGCGAGCCGGTAAACTTTTTAAAGAAATAACGATACGCAAGCGACGCACTGACTTGGAGAAGTACGGCAATAATGACTAATACCAGTAACTGCATCGCATAAGCGTGTGCGCCCAGCCAGTCGAATAGTGTTAGAAACCAATTTGTGGAAAACATAAAACCTCTTAAATATACACTAGAAAGTAGAACTCTCTGTTCCCTCCCCCGCGCAGTAGCGCAAGGGAGGGAATTGGATCTCGGAGTTTTTTTTATTTTTTAAACCGTCTCATCAACTCAATTCGTTCTGCCAACTGTGAATTCTCTGGTACCACACAACTCTCTACTACTCGCTCCACAGCTGAACGATCATTACATAATAAAGCCATGTCACAACCCGCAGCGAATGCCAACTGCACGCGTTGTACTGGATCCGGTACTAATTTAGCGACACCCGCCATCGACAAACAATCGGAAAAAATCATCCCTTTAAAACCTAATTTTTCACGCAAAATGTTAGTGATCCAAATGTGCGACAAGGTCGCCGGATACTGCGCATCAACTTCCGGAAAAATAATATGGGCACTCATGATTGCCTGGAGATCCGGTACTAATTTTTTGAATGGTATCAAGTCGGCATTTTCGATGTCGGCAAAATGGCGTGGGTCGCGCGGAATACCCACATGCGGATCAACGGTGATCGAACCATGACCCGGAAAATGTTTTGCTGTGGCACTCATGCCCGCTTGATGCATACCTGCAATATACGCACGCGCTACCGCAATGACAATGTCTGGATCAGGGTGGATCGCTCGACCACCCACTAAGGCGTTATTTATTTTTTTGTTTAAATCAATAACCGGAGCAAAACTCAAATCAACTCCGCTGCTTCGTAATTCACTCGCCATCGTATAGGCACTCATTTGCGCCGCTGTTAAAGCGGCTGCAGGATCGGTTTCATATAGAGCGCCAAACTCTTCAATCGGTGGTAAACGTATAAATTCAGTTTGAAAGCGCTGCACCCGCCCCCCTTCATGATCAACTGCGATAAGTAATTCAGGAGAACGTAATTGTTTAATTTGTGTCGTCAATTCGATGAGCTGCGTGCGAGATTGATAATTACGACTAAATAAAATGATCCCACCGACAAGCGGATGTTGCAAAATTTCACGATCGGAGTTGGTTAAACGTAAACCCGCGATATCAACAATGAGTGGACCTAGTGGGAGGGCAAGCAGCGGATCGCCCCTACAAATCTGTGTCATGAGCAAATTATTCCGGTGCTTTTGATTTATTATAAACGTGAGCCGGAAACGGACGCAGAATATTACTTTTGCTAGCTTTAGGGGCATCACTGACTTTCGCTACACCCTGCTTTTTAACTTCGTCGATACGAATGATGGCGTGCATCGGAATGTAAGTGCAGATCACGCCTTCAAATTCTTTGCGTAATTTCTCTTCAGTGGGATCCACGACCAAGGTATTGCTCGTATCCGAAAACACTAATTCTTCAACTTCTAAAAAACCAAAGATCGATTCTTGGGCTAACGAGCGAGCATAGATCTCATAAACATTGTCTTCATGGTAAAAGCGAATGCGAAATAGTGTATCTTCGGGTTTAGTGGCCATTGGGTGCTCCCTTTGATTATTATCGTGATTATACCGTAAAGTTCGGCGTTAATCGACATTACTCAATATAATTTCTAGTCAATTGGGTACGATAAAGTGCTTTAGCACCGGGTGGACGATCCCAAAAACGGCGATAAAGCCACTCGTTTTGGGCTGGACAAAGGCGAATAGCTCGCTCCACCTCTTGATTCATGGCGGTTGCCGCAGTGACCAAATCAGGCGCATAGATCCCTGCATTCATACGCCACATCTGCAATTTATAGCCCCGCGCCCAAGACAAGCGTTCCATCAATAAAAAATAAGCCGGTGCCCCACTCTTTTGCGCGAGACGGGGTAATAAGGTCATTGAAGCCACTTGAATACCAAATAGCGGCGCATACACGCCGCTGCTTTCCAAAGCGTTATGGTCACAGGACATACCGACGCCTTTGCCCTTGTATAAATTGCGTAGCATCGCTAACACGCCTTCTTTAGTGGTCGGTACAAAACGACCGCCAAACTGTTCGCGTAGCGATTCCGTTAATTGTTCAATCACCCCTTTTTGCGGTTTATACATCCACACCGTATCGGTAAAACGCGGTGCTAAAAAAGCGTTTAATAAATAATACCCCCCGATGTGGCCACCCGCAAAAATCATACCATTACCTTGCATATAATCAGCAAGCAATGGCTCAAAGCCTACGATCTGTTTGATTAGCTTATTAAGATGTTTAGCACTGCGCACCCAAAATACGGGGGCTTCCACTTGTTGTTTACCCGTTTCAATTAAGCTAAGAAATAAGAGTTTTTGGTGTTGCCAATAATTTAATTCAGGAAAACAAAGCGTAATATTAGCGCTGGCGTAATAACGCAAGCGGGTAGGAATAATAAACAATAAGATCCCAATTATTGTTCCTAGTAATTGTAAAAACCAGAGCGGTAAAAAGCCAAACAAATAAAAAGATGATTTAATGATCAGAAATAGTGTTTGATGAATTAGCTTTTTCATGTTTTCCCTCAGCTGTTGATGGTATACTAGATCTATTAATTACCGCAAATTAAACCATATGAAATTAGACGCTATTCGCCAATTAATTGTTACTGAACAAGCACGTGTTGATCAACTGATCATTGATGGCCTCCATTCCGACGTGCCCTTGATTGCTGAAATGGGTCACTATATTATTAATAATGGCGGTAAACGTTTACGGCCTTTGGTCGTATTGTTAAGCGCTTTAGCCTGCGGCTATCAAGGCTCACAACATTGTGAAGTAGCTGTTATTATTGAATTTATTCATACCGCCACCTTACTGCATGATGATGTGGTCGATAAATCGACCCTGCGTCGCGGACGCGATACAGCCAACGCCGTTTGGGGTGATCATTCGAGCGTATTAGTCGGTGATTTTCTTTATTCACGCGCCTTTCAAATGATGGTCCCTCTCAACAATATGGACGTGATGCGTATTCTAGCAGATACCACAAATGTTATTTCTGAAGGAGAAGTGTTGCAATTATTAAACGCGCACAATGCTGATGCCACCGCAGCGGATTACTTTCAAGTCATCACCTGCAAAACCGCGAAGTTATTTGCCGCAGCGGCCGAGTTAGGCGCAATCATTGCAGTTAGTGCTGCGATTAAAACGAGGGGTGACGCGGAGGCGGTTTCCTTTGGTGCGACAGCAACAAAGGTGCCGCAGCGGCAGGACCCCGAGCTTAATTCTTTGCAACAATCACTTGCCAATTATGGCTTAAATTTGGGTATCGCTTATCAATTAATTGATGATGTCTTAGATTACAGTTCTAGTTCTGAAGAAATGGGTAAAAATGTCGGCGATGATCTGGCTGAAGGTAAATTAACCTTACCCCTCATTCATGTGTTGAAATACGGCAATGAAGAGCAAGTACGTTTGGTACGCACCGCCATCACCGAAGGCAACATCGAACAATTATCGACAATTCAAGACGCCATCGAAGATACCCATGCGTTACAATACACTGCCCAGCAAGCTCGCCATTACGCAACACTCGCCGCCCAACATTTAACGACTCTGCCCAACTCTGACTACAAAAAAGCATTGATCGGCTTAACGAAGTTTATTGTTCAAAGAACATATTAAAAGTGTAAAAAACTGGATTGCTTCGCGAAGTATCGCTCGCAATAACGGAGCCTACCTGTTACGTTACGTTTTTTATCATTAATGGCCAAAGACAAATTTTACACAATCGACTTCAATTGCTTTTTTAAATTCATCATCAATTGAATTTAAATCAACAATATCGACTTTATAGGGCAATAATGACTCGTCAAAGGCATCTTTCAAATGTGCTAAAACTGCTACACTTAATTCTTGTCCATTGATATTAACAGCTACATCTAAATCAGAATGCGGTTTGATTTTACCTTTAGCTCGTGATCCAAATACAAACACTGAACTCTTAGCGGGTAAGTATTTTGCCAAAATTGTTTGCACAATTAAAGCATGTTCTGGGGTGATTTTAATTTTGGACGGCTGCGACATGTTGCTGCAACTGATTTAATAAAAACAAAGCGTCTTCATAAAAACTAGGTATTACGTCAAAAACATGATTGGCTTTTTTCAAGTCATACGTATGACTGGTAATGTTACGCGCATTACGAAAAGTGATCCAGCGATCCCAACTAGCATTTAACAGTCCTTGCTCATAACCCGTACGAATCAACTCAGGCAAGGACATTTTGTCAACACTGCCGCCACTTGTACCATACATTTCTAAATACCGTTTTAACATCTTACACGCTAATTCATATGTGTATTCAAAACGTTGGATCGCCGCATCTAGCAAAAAAGGATTTTTTGGCTGTGCCACTTTTTCCTTGAGTACTTGATCCAAGGAGGCAATAGCTTTTTCTAATGGAGTTAAGATCAGTTTCATAGTCGCGAATTATAACATATACTCGTGTTAAATGATGATGCAAACTAAAAATGATACGTATTGGTACACGCTCGCTCAACAGATCAAACAATGGGGTCGTGAGCTTGGTTTTCAACACGTTGGGATCACGGATACTGATCTAAGCATTGCTAAAACTCAACTCAGCACCTGGCTTGAACTGGGCTATCACGGCGAGATGAGTTATATGGAACGTCATGCCGAGCTGCGCACTCATCCTGAATTACTCGTTCCCGACACTATTCGAGTGATCATGGTGCGGATGAATTATCTGCCGCCGAATGCGGCGATCAAACATACCTTGCGCGATAAAAATAAAGCCTATATTTCGCGTTATGCAGTCGGCGGTGATTATCATAAATTGATCCGTAAACGCTTAGCTAAATTAGCCGATAAAATTATTGCCGAAGTCGGTCCGCACAGTATCCGTGCCTTTGCCGACAGTGCGCCGGTGATGGAAAAACCACTTGCGGTTAAAGCAGGTTTAGGTTGGCAAGGAAAAAACACCTTAGTCCTTAATCAAGAAGCGGGATCGTGGTTTTTTCTCGGTGCTTTGTACACGAGCTTACCGTTACCGATCGACAGTGACGTTGTAAAAGACGAGTGTGGTACCTGCTCAGCGTGCATGAAAATTTGTCCTACTCAAGCCATCATTGCACCGTACGTGTTAGATGCACGGCGCTGCATTTCCTATTTGACGATCGAATTGCGCACTTCAATACCCGAAGAATTTCGCCCGTTAATTAGCAATCGTGTATATGGTTGTGATGACTGTCAATTAGCGTGTCCATGGAATCGCTTTGCTAAAATTACCGACGAAAAACAGTTTCATCCACGCCATGATCTCGATAGCAGTAGTATTATTGAATTATTTAATTGGACAGAAGCGGAGTTTGACAAAAATACCGAGGGTTCACCGATTAGACGCATTGGTTATGAGTGTTGGTTACGCAATATGGCAGTAGGCTTAGGAAATGCGCCCTATTCAGACGAAATCGTCGCGGCATTAAATGCGCGTAAAGAGTATGGATCAGAGTTGGTGCAAGAGCATGTTTTGTGGGCGTTACAAGAACAAACCCGTAGGGGCATGTTGCGCGTTGGATCCTCGTAGGGGCACATTGCGTGTGCCCAAAATAGCGTGGCGTTAAATCAACGTTCGGGAGGGCATACGCAACATGCCCCTACGTCTTAAAAAAACATTCACGATAATATTTCAATTCTTCAATCGACTCGCGAATATCCGCAAGCGCCTGATGACCACCGTCTTTGGCAAATGATTTTAATTCCGGGCGCCAACGTTTCGCTAATTCTTTAATCGTACTAACATCGATATGCCGATAGTGAAAAAAATCACACAGCTTCGGCATATAACGTGCCAAGAAACGTCGATCCATACAAATGCTGTTACCACACAAAGGCGACGCCCCTGCCTTCACATATTGCGCTAAAAATTCGATGGTTTGTTGCTCAGCTTCGGCTTCGGTGATCGTACTGGCGCGCACCCGTTCAACAAGTCCCGACTTAGTATGCGTCTTGGTGACCCATTCACCCATATTTGCCAAACAGTCATCAGACTGATAAATGGCAAATACCGGACCTTCGGCTAACACATTTAAATGACTATCGGTGACAATGGTCGCCATCTCAATAATCAGATCGGTCTCCACTTCGAGACCCGTCATTTCCAAATCTAACCAAACTAGATTTTTTGATAATTTTTTTGTCATGTAATACTTCTTAATAGGAAGAGCTGAACAATTTAAGTATACTAATCACATTAATTAAAGCAAAGAGTTATTTCTATGGCCGCCTTATTATTTATTATTTTAGCGTATTTAGTGGGTTCACTCAATTTTGCGATCATCTGCTGCAAGATTGCGGGACTACCCGATCCCCGTCAACAAGGCTCAGGCAATCCAGGAGCGACCAATGTGTTGCGTATCGGGGGTAAAAAGTTAGCGGCGATTGTCATGCTCGGTGATGCCCTCAAAGGTTTGCTACCGGTACTCATTGCTCGCGCGTTTGACGTGCAAGGTTTTGAATTGAGTATAGTGGCAATGGCCGCGGTACTCGGTCATATGTACCCGATTTTTTTTCGCTTTCAAGGTGGCAAAGGGATCGCGACAATTTTGGGCGCGATTTTTGGTTTGTCGTGGATAGTAGGATCACTCGTGGTGCTCACCTGGGCACTGATTGCTACCATTTTCCGCTACTCTTCATTGGCTTCCTTATGCAGCATTATTTTATTACCGATTTATTTGCTGCTGTTTTCTGATGCAAGCTATATCGCACCGATGATCATTATCATGATGATGATTGTGTATCGTCATCGCAACAATATTCAGCGCTTAATCAACCAGACGGAACCGAAAATCGGACGTAAAAAATAATGTCGAATGCTAGCTTCGCGAAAATTCCCTTCTGGAAACAAATGCTCTTTGTATTTGGCCCAGGTATCGTCGTAATGTTTGCTGATACGGATGCAGGGAGTATTATCACCGCCGCTCAAAGTGGTGCGCAATGGGGTTATCGTTTACTCTTATTGCAGTTTATTTTGATCCCGATTTTATTTATCACTCAAGAGCTTACCGTGCGCTTAGGCATCACTACCGGTATGGGACATGGTGAACTAATTAAGCATCGCTTCGGTAAATTTTGGGCCTGGATCTCGGTCAGCACTTTAATTATCACGTGCATCGGCGCGATGATCAGCGAATTTACCGGTATTGCTGGAGTCGGTTCTTTATTCGGCGTGCCAATTTGGCTGAGCATGTCGATCACCGTATTATTTTTATCAGTCATTGCCTTAACGGGCTCGTATCGCTCGGTTGAACGTATCGCGCTATTGTTTGGGTTATTTGAACTCGTATTTTTTTATGTCGCCTGGCGTGCCCATCCATCCGGACAAGAGATGATGGATCACCTCATGCACATGCCGATCCATGATCCGCATTATTTATATTTAGCAGCGGCTAATATCGGTGCTGTCATCATGCCGTGGATGATCTTTTATCAGCAATCGGCAGTCGTTGATAAAAAATTAAAACCTGAACATTTGAAAGCCGCACGGTGGGATACGGCCATTGGTGCGATGATCACCCAATTAATTATGGCGGCTATTTTAGTGGCCGCCGCTGCCACCATTGGTAAAAAAAATCCCGGCGTACCCCTCGAAAACGTGCAACACATCGCCTCGGCACTCACGCCCTTTTTAGGTAAAAACGTCGGCACACTACTCTTTGCGCTGGGTATGACGGGTGCAGCCTTCATTGCGGCGATCGTGGTGTCATTAACCGCTGCGTGGGGACTGGGTGAAATTACAGGCTTTAAGCATTCGCTGGAACATCACCCTAAGGAAGCACCTTGGTTCTATGCGACTTATATTATCGCGTTGGTCGCTGGCGCGATCTTAGTGGCTTCCGGCATTAACTTAGTCAATCTCAGTGTCGCGGTCGTCGTCATGAACGCCCTACTGTTACCCATCGTGCTCGGTTTTTTATATTTATTAGCGCTGAAAGCCTTACCCGTCGGTTATCAACTCTCCCGCCGCTATGCGATCATCGTCTTCATCATTTTAGCAAGCACCGCTTTATTAGGTGTCTGGGCAGGGATCAGCGGAATTTAATTTTACGCTGTGCTATTATCGCTTGCGCCTTGAATAGCTGGGAATAAGGGTGGAATTTTTTGCTCACCAAACATGTCTTGAATATATAAGCCAAGCTTGCCATAGGCCATTAAATTACCAAGCCCCGCCAACATCTGAATAAACCAATATAACACTTGATGATTGAGAGCATGTAATTCGCCATCTTCTTTGACAATTGAGTCTTTATTAAAGCCAAAAAATACGATCGGAGCAATCACACCTAAAACCAGGCCACTTAATCTTCCCGCCCAGCGATATTGTGGATTGGTAAATACCCCCCAAGGTTCAGCGCCATTCAGTAGACAAACGACTCCCAACATCGCGCTCGGTAAATCGCCAAACACACAGAGTAATAAATTGACGATACCGGGCAAATTAACGTAGGGAATTAAATTTTTAAATGAAATATAGGGCACAATACCAGAAAGGCCTACACCGGTTGACACCATTAAGCTAGTTATCGTTAAACCAACCTCTCCGGGACGGCGAACTCCCTGTGTAAATTTATAAATTTGTTTTGGAATCGCTAATAATAAATTGGTCACTGCTAAATTTAACGCCAAATTGGATGAGAAACTTGAAAATTGTGCGGCATAGGGCATGATCGTCTTGAGTGTCTCAGGTGCCGATTTTAGAAAACTATTAATAATCTTTGTCATATTACTACCGGCGAAAAATGCCGAAGGCAATGCGGTAAAGGCACTAAAAATAATGATGAAAACACTGCGGCAGGTAAATGAAATCATTTTTACCGAATCGCGATAGGACAAAAATAAAAACACCCAACACAGATAACCCAAAAAACCACATAAATATTTTACGGCATCGGGCGCATCATCATGTCCCGATAGGATTTGGGGAACTGCCGTCCCGCCTAAAAAGCCACTGCCGGAACCGAAAATAGTAAACAGAAAATAAAATATTTTAAAAATAATTCGCATGATTTTTTGGCAATCTGTCTGCAAAACCTGCATATTTCGCTTTTCAGCTGCGCTTGTCCATTGCTTAACTTCAGTATCTAGCTCCCGTAATTCTAGAAATAAGCTATACAGATTTTTTTGTAAAGCTAGTTGATCTTGATTAAAAGACGGGGTAGCTGCATTGTTCACTTGGGAATCGATCAGTGGTTCATTCTCTGCTGGCATCACCATTTTTGCAAATTTGTCCGTTACACCATAACGTTTCATCATACGAATCGCATAGTGCTGATATTCTTGTTTTTGACTCGATATATCGGTGGTCTCATTTACCGCTTCATACAACTTAGCATAATTATTTTCAATATCTGCACCGGATGTTCCCGCATGGATATATCGTGAAATATTGTATAAGCTGGTTTCAATTTTCTGGCAACGTTCTTGATCTAAAGCAAGACGATGTGGATATAATAACGTTTGAGGCAATGCACTAATGGCGTTGGCGATGGCTTTTTGCGTTGCGGGGGCGACAATGTTACGCAAAAAATTACAAAACGGTGCTTCATCAGCTCTACTGGTAATTAAAGATTCTTGCTCTGTACCTGTATACGACATAAATAAATTCTCTTATTATTTTTATTAGCGATTTAGTTTTTTAACACATCGATTTAATTATACTTTTTAATTATTGATCACCATTGTAACAAACATATCAAAATTCACGAAATTGAACGATATTTTACGAATAATTAACATCTATTCATATGACGTTTCAAGCTCATTTGCGCCTCGCATCTCATCTTTTTGCGTAAGCCCTAAAGTTCAATCTCTATTATACAGGTGATTCGTTGTTTTTCTTCAAAGCCGGAAACAGCGGACGCACCGGTTCTTTAGAACCAAAGGTTTGAGCTAATTCATGGGGCAAATTTGAGTAGACGGTGAAGTTTCCCAGCGCTGCCAAAATTTGTGCGAAACAGTAGATATTGGGGGTATTATAGTTTTTTAGATAGGCTTCAGGACCATCATCATTAAAAAGGCTGTAAATAAAATTGAAATAGATCAGGGTGGCCGTGATACCTAAAAGAAATCCTGCGAAGCGTGTTCCTAAACTCATACCAGGATGCGTGAATATTGCCAAAGGCGCTTTACCATTGGCTAATAATAAGCTACCTAAGATCGCATTAGGCAGATCGGCGGTCACATTGATGGCATAGGTGGTTTCCGCTGAGGGGTTCAAGGCATCGAAGGGAGGAAATGGGGGCAACGGATTGCTCGGAGAAACGTAGGGTAAAGAATTAGCGACACCAGTACCCAGCGACACGAGTAAAAACAAAATAGCTATCAGATAAACAAGTTTCCCACTGTAACCTTGGGGATTAACACCCGCCATGAATTCAGCGATAACGGCTGGAAAATTCAACATGAGTGAAAATATTCCTAAATTTAACACTGTATTAATAGTGAGGCTACTACCATAAGCAACACTGGAAAGAATTGTCTGGTTGATGTCAGAGGCACTCGATGAAAAATATTGCACCACCCAAACTGAATTTTTAAGAGCAAAGAAAGCAGACGGAATTGAACAGTAAAGACCTAAAGTAAATTTTGCACCTGCCTTAGCGATTAATAATGAAGTTTCACGACGAGTTGTTCCTGTGATTGGGAGTTTACTCACCGAATGCATGTTGGCCGTAAACAATGCAAACCAACATAAGAAACCTAAAAAACCACATACTATTTTGATTCCTTCCGGCGCACTGTCATAACCCAAGGTATGAGGTACGTTCATGCCTCCTTTAATACCACTCCAGCCACCCAAAATGGTAAAAATGACATATAAGCTTTTCAAGCTACCATAAAGAATTTTTTTGCTCAGCCGTTGTTGTTTAGATTTATCACCGGCTTCAGCAGCTGCTATAGCAGCGTTCAGATCGTAAGAGTAGATTGCTATATTACGAAATAGCGTTTGCAGCTCAACTTCTAATCCTTGCTCCTGCGTTTTTGTCGGCGTAACAATGGCATCCCCTTTCGTTGCTGGCGCCTGCGGCGCAAACAGCATTTGCGCCAACGGCTGCATAAGGTCATAACGTTTCATGATACGTTGAGTATAAAGTCCATAATATTTTCGTTCTTGTGGAGTGCCCGTCGTCAACGCTAAGACAAAAGTTGTATAGTACCCCATATCAACGCCATCTAGGTCGGTCTGACCACTGGTATACTCCGCCACTTTTTTTAATACTTCTTCAATGACGCTACAACGATCACTCTGTAAACTCATTCGACCGGGATAGGTGACACTTTTCTCGACAATAGATAATCTATTTAGGATCTTATCTTTGATTAATGGTGTAACAAAGCTAGTCAGAAAGAGAGCAAATGCTGGTTCATCTTTGCGGGGAATTAACGGGGTACTCTCGTCAGTAGTTTCATCACAAACTTCGTAAGACATTTTTTTTTCTTCTTTTTAATTAGTTATTCTTAATGTGTATTTTATAAAATTTTATTAACCTAATCTTAAGAGACGTTATTTAAGCTATCAATCGACCAACGAGGCTGGATTTTGGCTGTCATGTCATCTTGTTGACCAGCGGCTAACCGCAGATCGCCAGTATACGCGATCATCGCCGCGTTGTCAGTACAAAATTCTCGACGGGGGAAAAATGCCTCGCCGCCTTGTTCACGCATAAATTCGCTGAGGCGTTGCCGGAGCATGGTATTGGCGCCGACGCCGCCGACGACGACTAGACGTTTCAAGCCCGTTTGCTCGATGGCGCGACGGGATTTAATCAGCAAGGTTTCCACTACCGCATCTTGAAAAGCGCGAGCAAGATCAGCTTTAGTTTGTGCAGCGTGATCCGAACTTTCCCAACACTGTACCGCCGCGGTTTTTAAACCACTAAAGCTAAAATCCAATCCGGGACGATTGCACATCGGCCTGGGAAATTGAAAACGATCGGCGACACCCAGTTCGGCTAATTTTGCTAACGCAGCACCACCGGGATAACCGAGGCCTAATAATTTAGCCGTTTTATCAAAAGCCTCCCCCGCAGCATCATCCAAGCTTTCACCTAGAATTTTATAATCACCGAATTTTTCGACATGCACTAAAAGCGTGTGCCCACCTGAGACTAATAATACGACAAAGGGATAGTCGGGTTTATTAGTTTCGAGCATTGGCGCTAATAAATGCCCCTCTAAATGATTGATGCCTAATG
>SHZH01000087.1 GCA_009692385.1 Gammaproteobacteria bacterium
GCATTGCGTCCTGACTTGCCAATCTGGTTACTTTTACAGAATGGACAGGTGATTTCTTGGTAGCAGCTCATAAGGTCTTTTAGGTAAGTGTGATTTTATTCTGCCCGTGATTTTAATCTATCATCACAGATTTAACCCACTACCCTTAAGAGCTTGATTGATAAACAAAAGGAATTGTATTTTCCCCACGCCCGTGGGGGTGTTTCCTTATCGTGGTGTTTTGCCAAATAAGTTAAGCTGTTTTCCCCACGCCTGTGGGGGTGTTTTTATGTTTTCAAAGGACAATTTCATGATAGAAAACAGATTTTCGTTAATTGATGCCCCGTGGATACCCATTGCCGATGTAGGGCGGGTGAGTTTAAAGCAAATTTTTACCGAGCCTCACTACCGCGCATTAGGTGGCAATCCAGTACAAAAAATCGCTTTAATGAAGCTGCTTCTTGCTATTGCTCAAGCCGCTGCTACACCCCAAGATGATAATGATTGGAAAGATTTAGGCGCGGTAGGTTTAGCGCAAAAATGTTTGATTTATCTGGAAAAATGGCACGATAAATTTTATTTGTATGGCGAAAATCCGTTTTTACAAATGCCTGCGGTTGTCGATTTAATTGCAACAAGAACAGAAAAACGAAAAGCCAAAGCTAAAAATGACAGTGAGCGATTAAAAGCTCAGGAGTCAGGAAAGCCTAAATCATTTGGAGCAGGTTTTTATCCTGATTTACCCTCAGAAAATAACACCATGCTTTCACATACGCTAGTTGAAAGAACGCTTTCTGACGCAGAAAAAGCCCTGTTTATTGTTTCAATTATGAATTTTGCTTTAGGAGGAAAACGGGTTGAGGCGGATTTAGTTAATTTTTCAGGTGACAGTTATGGTGGTCTGTATTCAGCAAAATCAGCCCCTAGCTTGGGTAATTACGTTGGCTACCTACATAGCTTTTTAACAGGTGAAAATTTACTCAGTACGTTATGGCTCAACTTATTAACTCATGAACAAATCCAAGGCAATAAATACTGGCAAGACTTAGGTGTTCCACCTTGGGAAATAATGCCAAAAACTGAAACTTGTGCAGTAGCAGAACACTTAAAAAATTCTTATATGGGGTGTTTGGTTGCAATGTCCCGTTTTGCTTTCTTAAAAGACGAAGGCATTTATTACCTTGATGGCATTCAATATCCGAATCATAGCTCAGGCTGGCGTGAACCTAGCATGACAATCAATAACCAACAAGGTATTAAAGTGTTATGGCTAAATCCAGATAAACGCCCTTGGCGTGAATTAACTGCTTTGCTTTCATTTATAAATGCAACCGCTTCTGGTGGTTTCGATTGCCAACAAATCAATTTTGGATTTTTACGGGCAAGAAAAAATAACCAAGAAATAGGGATTTGGTCGGGCGGTTTAAAGGTAAGGGGCAATGCTGGCGATCAATCCGTTAAACAGGATGATGATTTTGTTGAATCCCATGTTTCTATTCCATCAAACAAAGAAATGGAGGAATCACGGTGGTTTGATAATTTAACTTCTGAAATGAAGGCACTTGATGAGCAACTGTCCAGAATCGTTTATGGCGCGACTATGAGCTATTTCAAAAGCCAAAAAGCGGAAGGAAAAAATCAAGCGGCAATGGCAAGTAATCTGTTTTGGCAATTATCTGAGCGAAAATTTCAAAATTTAGTCAACGCTTGCGGTCAAGGCGAAGAACAAACCAACGCTTTACGCAAGGATTTTGCTCAATTCGCCAGTACCGCTTACAACACGCATTGTGCCAACGATACCGCTCGACAATTAAATGCGTGGGCAGAGAATTTACCGAATTTAAGCAAGTATTTGAAAAATGGAAAACAACCAGAGGCTAAGGCATGAGCGAGACAATCAAACCAAATAAAAGTGAGCAATTCGTTAAATTCATTATTGATTTAATTCAAAAAAACAATGGTGCTGCCGCTGCGCTAAAACGTGCGGATAATCCAGCCACTGAATATCAAAGTTGGGAATATCTAGCACGATTTATCGACATAGAGAAAGACTATGAACGCTTACCCTATGCCACCATTGCATCCGCGATGGCAAGGGCAAAAGCAGAACACAATGGTACGGTACAAATTGGTGAAGCGATTACCCGTTGTTATGATAACGGTAAAGATAGTGAGCAAGCTAAAGCTAAATTACGGCGTTTATTAGCCTGTGATTCAGTTGAAGAAGTTTGTCGGGTATTGCGTCCGTTGTTCAGTTTGATTAATTCAAAAGCAGGGATTCAACTCGATTACTCGTCATTATTACAAGATTTGTATTGGTTTAATGCCGATAGCCAAAGGGCGAAAGCAAAATGGGCGCAAAACTTTTACCGTCATTATTCAATTAATGAGGCGAACGTATGATTGCCAGTGCTTTACATTTAAGCCGTGCTGATGTGAAAGCCTTAAAAATCACCGATGCGTATTCCTTGCATATTGCAATTTATAGCCTTTTTGATGACGTTCGTAGCCCAGAAGATAAACAGAAAAGCATTCCCAGCGGGATTTTATATGCGGACAAAGGCGGCGATTTTCATGGTCGAAAAATTTTGATGCTATCAAATCGGCAACCAAATATTCCAGAACACGGTGAACTGTCAATTAAGAAAATCGCTGACAGTTTCTTGGATTATGAAAACTATCGTTTTGAAGTGGTTATGAATCCCACTAAACGCGAAAACCAAAATCGTAAAATTATCGCTCTACGAAAACGTGAAGACATTGCTGACTGGTTTATTACCAAAGCCCCACAATGGGGATTTACAGTCAGTCCTGAACACTTAGAAATCAGAGAAATTGAAGTCAAACGGTTTGAAAAAAAGAAAGGCGGACAAACCGTTACGCAAGGACAAGCCAAACTTATAGGACGTTTAACGGTAACGGATAAAATCAAATTTGTACAAAGTTTTCAAAATGGCATAGGACGTGGGCGGGCTTTCGGTTGCGGACTGTTACAGGTTGTACCGTTCTAGTGTTTTTTCCCCACTGCCGTGGGGGTGTTTTTACTTAATTTAACCAAAGGATCAATTATGACAACTGCCAACGCTTTTCAAGGCAAAATTATCGAGTTTCACATTCTGCAATCATTCCCCGTAAGCTGTTTAAACCGTGATGATGTTGGTAGCCCAAAATCAGCCACTATTGGTGGCACAACCCGCGCTCGTGTCAGTTCACAGTGTTGGAAACGGCAAGTGCGTTTAACAATGCACAACTTTGGGGTAAAACTGGCAATTCGTAGTAAAAAAATCGCTGAATTTGTGGCGGATGCTTGCGTAAAATTAGGCGCGTCAGAAGAACAATCTACGGCTTGTGGTCAAGCAATTGCAGCAGCTTTTTCTAAAGATACTTTACATTTTTTCACAGAAGGCGAAGCGGATTCTTTCGCTAACTTCGCTCAAGAACAAGGTTTTGATAGCGAGAAAATTAAAGATAAAGATGTACAAAAACTAGCTAAAAAAGTGTTAAATCTGGCAATTGATGGTTTAGATATTGCGCTGTTTGGACGGATGGTAGCACAAGCCGCTGAACTCAATGTCGAAGCGTCCGCTTCATTCGCTCACGCTATATCAACCCATAAAGTCAGTTCAGAAGTGGAATTTTTCACCGCTGTTGATGATTTGCAAACTGAACAAGGTGCAGGTCACATGGGTAGTTTAGAGTTTAATTCAGCCACTTATTACCGTTACATCAGCTTAAACCTAGGGCAACTTTACGAATCACTTGCAGGGCAAAGTATGCCAGAAGCCATTGATGCCTTTACTAAAGCCTTGTTTTTAGCTGTACCCAGTGCGCGACAAACTACCATGTCGGGAGCATCATCATGGGATTTTGCTAAAGTGTTTGTGCGTAAAGGACAACGTTTACAAGTGCCTTTTGAAACCGCAGTTAAAGCGAAAGATGGTGGTTTTTTACAACCTAGCATTCAAACTTTAACCGATTATTTAAGCAAAAAAGAAAAACTGCACGGTTCACTGTTTGGCAAACAAGCTGAATATACGTTTGGCGAAGATGAAAATTTCAGCATTGATGATTTAGTTGCCTCACTCAAAAAACACGTTGAGGTTTAATCATGGCAACCCGTTATCTATTGCTGTGGTTGCAAGCTCCACTGCAATCATGGGGGCATGATTCCAAATTCGGGCGGCGTGATACGCTGAACTTTCCAACTCGCTCAGGTGTGATGGGCTTACTTTGTTGTGCATTGGGTGCAGGTGGTGAGCAAAAAGAACTATTAGCTGAGTTCTTGCCACTTAAACAAACGGTTATTTCTTTCGTGCGCTGTAAAAATGAGCGAAAAACTACCAGTGAACCATTATTACGCGATTTTCACATGGTTGGGTCAGGATATGATGATAAAGACCAGTGGCAAACTCTATTAATTCCTAAGACAGCGGATGGTAAAAAAGCGGTCGGTGGCGGTACAAAAATAACTTATCGCTACTACTTGCAAGATGCCTTTTTTGCGGTGGTTTTAGAAGTTCCAAGTGAAAAACATGAAATGCTGTCTCAAGCATTACAACAACCTGTTTGGGATTTGTATCTAGGGCGCAAGTCATGCGTACCAACAGATTTAGTTTATCGCGGTTGTTTTGCTACCAACAATGAAGCGATTGCTCACGCCTCTACTATTGCTCAAGAAAAGAGTTTACTTGAAGATTTCAGAGTAGAAGATGGCGAACATGACGGTGATGAAGTTTTAACTTTGAATGATGTGCCGCTGCAATTCGGTGAGCATAAAGTTTATCGGGATCGGCGCGTAACGGTGATAAGCACTTAAATATTTTTTGCTCTTTAACAATTTAACTTTTTTCCCCACACTGGCGTGGGTGATTCTTTTTTGGAGGTTTTATGGCAGAAGAAAACAATGATATTGTTCGCTTAATTATCAAAGTTACACGGGATACTTTGCCGCAAGTTAAAGACAAATATCCCTTTATTTATCTTGAGCGAGGTCGTTTAGAAATAGATGATAGCTCGGTAAAATGGATTAATAGTGATGGTCATGTTATTCGACTGCCAATTGCAACAATTAACTGTGTGCTATTAGGGCCAGGAACAAGTATCACGCATGAAGCTGTTAAAGTGATGGCAGCAGCCAATTGTTCGATTTGTTGGGTTGGTGAAGATAGTTTGGGTAGTGGGTTAAATCTGTGATGATAGATTAAAATCACGGGCAGAATAAAATCACACTTACCTAAAAGACCTTATGAGCTGCTACCAAGAAATCACCTGTCCATTCTGTAAAAGTAACCAGATTGGCAAGTCAGGACGCAATGCA
>SHZH01000088.1 GCA_009692385.1 Gammaproteobacteria bacterium
TAGGAACGCTCAAGCCAAATATTGGTCATCTAGATGCCGCTGCGGGTGTGGCAGGTTTAATCAAAACTGTATTATGTTTAAAAAATAAGATCCTTCCACCGGCAATCAATTTTAAAACGCTTAATAAAGAAATTTTCATCAATGACACCCCATTTTATATAAATCTTGAAAAGAAACCATGGAACTCTATTAATCCACGTACAGCAGGAGTAAGTAGCTTTGGCTTGGGTGGCACAAACGCTCATGTCATTTTGCAAGAGTATGCAAGCCCCGCGCCACGACAAAAATCAGATACAACCGTTCTTTTAGTGCTATCTGCACAAGTACGTAGCACATTAATTCGTAGACGACGTGCATTAATACAATACATTCAAAATCATCCTGAAATAAACTTAACTGATATTGCATTTACACTACAAGTTGGACGAAAGGCTATGAAATCCCGATTTGCTTGCATATGCTCTTCTAAAGAAGAGGCGATTGCGCGGTTGGGGAACTTAGATGAGCAAGAAATATTAAATCTTGATAAAGATTATTTATCGGAAGAAGAATGTATAGATAATAAGAAAGTTCTTTCGATTGCAAAAAAATGGTTAAGTGGGGCAGATATAGATTGGTCAATTTTAGATTCTAAAAATAACCATTATCGTATTCCTCTTCCTACTTATCCGTTTGAAAGTAGAGAATACTGGTTATCCAGTGAATCACAAAAACCAATTTTGAAAGATATTCCCAACATTAACAAAAATGAATTGTCCATAGAATTCCTGGAATCAAAAATTCTGGATATCTTTAAATATTTTCTAGGTTCAGATAATTTAAAGACTACAGAAGATATTTATGATCATGGGGGAGATTCTTTACTTATTCTTCAAATATTAGCCAAAATAAAGAAAGATCTTGGTGTTAATTTAGAGCCGGAGTCACTTGAAAATTACTCTACAGCAAAAAATCTAGCAGTTCATATCAAGTCAAACACCCAAAAGAGTACATAATATGACTACAGCGATTTCCGTCTTAGAATATATTAACAGCTGCATCAAAAAAGAGGAAACCGATTTAAATGATATTGAAAGTTTTGAATATCATTTGTCTAAGCTAGAAGAACTTGGTTCACATCTATTATTTAAAAAATTTCAAGCGAAAGGTTTTTTTGAAAGCAATACTTTCTCATCTTTAGAGGAAGCTCAAAAAAATGTTAATGTGCTGCCAAAATACAATAGAATTCTCGCAAGTTTATTTGAATTATTCATAAGGCATGGTTATATTGTAGAGGCTGATAATAAAAAATATAAGTTGAACATCAATTTAACACTCAACATAGATGATATTCTAAAAAACTTGAAAAACATGCGAAGCATTAATTCAGAAATTTCTTCAAATGCATCCCTGCTGACTAATGTAATAGATTCATATTTTGAAATACTGTCAGGCGAAAAGAGTATTTTTTCTTGTATTTTTCCAGATGGCAGCCTTGAGGTAATTGAAAAAATATATAAGGAAAGTCCCGATGCTAAATATTTCAATATTTGGTGTGCAAATATTTTGCGGTATTATTCTGACTTTATGTCAAAGGCACAAAATAGTTATTTTTCTATAATCGAGTTAGGCGCAGGAATTGGTTCTACCACGGAACACTTGCTTAATCAAAATATTAATTATTCAAATTATACTTATACGGATATATCGAGAGCATTTTTAAACCATGGTGCTAGAAGCTTTAAGCATGATTTTATAAAATTTAAAATACTAAATATTGACAATGATTCTCAGCTCCAGGGGTTTAAGGAAAAATACGATATTGTGGTTGCTACCAATGTCTTACACGCGGCAAAAAATATAGAGGAAACACTTAAAACTGTTAGAAACTTATTAAATAAAAATGGAATATTCATCATCAATGATGGTGTTGATAAAAGAGATTTTTCAACATTGGCATATGGTTTACTAGATGGATGGTGGACTTTTGAAGATCCTCATTGGCGTATTGATGACAGCCCTTTCATTACTCGAGCTAATTGGAATAAGCTACTTCACTCAGCTGGATTCACACATGTAACCTCAGTTAATGAAATAACCAAACCAGCGCTAAAACTTCTACAGGATGTAATTATTGCCTTATAGCCAACATAATTTTTATGATGCTTATAAAAGTGAATATGATTTAGTACAATTACTTTGTATGTTCGTTTCGGAATATCAAAATATTAACCGCAAACTTTATTCTTTTGCTATAATGTAGCCGCCCTCGTTGCTAACTCTCAAGGAATGTCTATCACATCCAGTAGTATCCAGTGGTGACGGAAGACGGGGGCACGATTCCTTTACCGTATTTTCTTTTATTATCTCCCATCCCACACTTTCTCAAGCGTTTGTTTTTTCGGATCGTAATGGTATACCATAATGCCAGGCTCTTGATCTTTGGCCATCACCAAGATGTGTGCACTGGGTGATGTATCCATTGATTGGTCGCGTTCTTGATTAAATGTCGCAGGCCAAGGATCGGTGCCAACATCGAGATATTTGAGCGGTTTAGGATTAAGTGTTTGGTATAAAATAGTGTAGTGAGATTGATGATTGAAAACTAAATAATGCTCTGCATCGATATATTGCACTGATATTATGTTGTAATTGCGATAATAATCTGTTGGTGGTTTAATCGTATGTGGATCGGTAATAATACCATCTTTGGTGTAACCTATAACTGGTTGATTTGCCGCAACGTAAATTTTTTGTTTTCCTGTTTTTAAATCCCATACAAATAAATTTCCAACATCCATATCCCCCGCCACCACATATTTACCATCGGGGCTGATAACGGCGAAGGTTTGGACGATGTTACCAATGTAGTCGTGAATGGGTTTTGAAGTATTTAAATCCCACAAAAAAACTCCAGTTCTATCTTTAGAATCATCGGCATTACCAGATGCTAAACCCGAAGTAAGTACCTTGTCATTATCTACCATCGTAAAATTAATCAATTTATTATAAAATCCATTTGCATCGTCATAATTTCGACTCATTTTCTTTAATACACTATCTTTGCCAACCCAAATATTCCAATCTATATCACTAGCCACATTGTATTTTAAGTCAGCGCTCATCGCTTGGCCGAAGACAATGAAGTTAGGATGAAATGTTTTAATGTCTTGTCCCGAATTAACATCTGTAACGTAGATAATTTTAGTTTTCCAGTTTTGCCACATGTAGTAAGGAGTGCTTTTAATCCAATAAGCACTATAGGCATCAGCATCTCGACTGATAATTTTTTTGGTATGTTTTTGTAAGTCCCATAAAATGGCATAATCTTTATCATCGGTAGTGATCGCATAATGTGCGTCACTTGATAAACTGGTGATCATGATGTTGCCACCCGTTTGATTATCATGATAAAAATATACTCCCATCAAAATTATAAACAAAATACTGATTAGCAGAATTGTTTTCCGATTACGTAACATATTATTCCTTCTGAGATCTAGATGAAGCATTATCATCACTGGCAGCTATATCACTGGAAAATGAACTGGCCGAATAAGTACCAAATGATTTCACGCCTTGTTTCTGATTAATGATATAGGTTTTATATCCATGTTTCATCACATCTTCACTTGGCTTCATCATATAACTATGACCAGTGGCGTATTTGGAGAGATCGGCAGGCATAACTTTTTGTTTAAATTGGGCGGCAAATTTTTCATCTTTGATACCAATAAATCCCAATGCCTGCGCACATTCAATTCAGTTCGTTCTTGATAGTTATCCGTTTTTGTTTCTTGTAGCTGATAGGTAGCGGAAATAATTCCATCTTTAATATGGTGTAATTACATACTATCTATATTTTTGATAAACATTAAAATCAGTAAGTTGATTATGGAAATTAAAATCAAACTCTTTTAATGCATCAATACCATTTTTATATTTATTTTTAGTTGGTAATGATTTTGCTAACTCAAATTTATTATTTTTTAAATTATATATGTTTATTTGATAGCGATGAGCTCCCGCATGATATTCATTTTTATCTGGAATATATTTCCAGGTGACTGCTTCCACACCATCATGATCATTTATTTTGCCTAAATAAAATCCATCCTCTACCATTAAATCCCAAACAGGTGCATTCATCAACTGCAGTTGATGGTTTGAAAATTTTATAATAGAAATTTCAAATTCTGTGTCAGAGCCGCCTGGTGCAGCAACTGCAACAGTAAAAAAAACACCTAAGTTAGGTAAGCGTGTTGTTTGAAATTCCACAACAGAATTATAATTAAAAACCTCAGGATCAGAAGTACCTAAATCTATTCTTTTTAGTTCGGAGGTGCTGTTATTGTTAATAGTAAAATAAGGTAACTTTTGCTCTTCTTTACCAACCTCTAAACTATAATTAACATTATCAATCGATAAATTTTCTTTTTGAAATATTTGAGAAAAAATGATATTGCTCCATAGGGAAAATAAAATTAATGCTAAATACCTTAATACCATTTGTGCTTCTCCCAAAATTGCCTAGCTGCCGCTGCAGTATGATATCGTGATTTTATATACCTAATGCCACCCTGACATTCTTCAACACCATTTCCAAACGAGGCTTCACCATTTGGATTAAGCTTATAATTTAACTTATTTAATTGGAATAATCCACGTGCTGTAGAATTAGAATCACTACATCTCACGCCAACTCTACCCCCGGACTCCTGCATCATAATCCAATGGAGATCATTGTACCAGCTATCTGGCACACCCTCCTTGTTCATGGCTTCTCTCAAGGCGTCTTCGGCATTATTTTTTTTATCTTTGTCATTTGCTAAAGCCTTAATGTTTGCCGGTTTCACAATCTCCGGCTTCGCAGGTGCTGGCGCCGCTCCCATTGCCTTCGCGGCACTTGAAGACGCTGTACCACCCAATAAAATTTTCGCCCCACTGATGGTAATAATACCATCGGTGATCGACAAACTACTGCCACCAGCCGCACTCCAGTTTATTCCTTCTTTAGCATGAACGGTATAGTCTTGATTAGTAGTGAGGGTATGGTCTTTCCCCACGTCATGCCTGAAATTACGTTTCACCGTAAGTACAAAATTCTTGATGGCGCTAAAATACATATCATGACATGAGACGAATTGTAATAGTTCTTTACTTTTGGTGTCGTCAAAAATAAGTTGATGTCCTTGCGTGGTGTCGCTGCTAC
>SHZH01000089.1 GCA_009692385.1 Gammaproteobacteria bacterium
TGATTTATCAACCTTAATTTGACCTGATGACCAATTTCCCTGTTTTCCACCATTCTCATCAGAAACGCCTACATCAATAGTATATAAGTCACCCTTAATATTAATTCCACCAGTTCCAGTATTATTACTTTCTCCCATTTTAACTAATTTCACATATTATATATAAGTCCATAGAAACAATTTAAGACATTTTAAACAGAACTAAAATAATTTACAATTTAGTAACAGATCATATATTTTTCAAAGATATCTTTCATGAACTAAATTTAATCAATTATATTTTCAATAATTAAAATTCCTTCAATTAAATTAAGATATACGTCTTCAGTAAATGCCTTAACTTGATACTGTTCATTTTTATTCTTTATAGAATCTAAAATTTGTATATAAGAGTTTTTAGTAGAAAGTTGTGCTAAAAGTACCTTTTTTTGTTCAATATTCATATTATTTAAATTATACCTTAAAAAAATTAATTACTCGTTGTTAACAACGCGTGACGGGTGGTGCGGGTGCGTCACGGAGCGCTGCCACCATCGCCGACCCTGCTTGCCGCTGCTCGTCGCCGAGCGTCGTTAGCCGAAGGTTCATCCTGCACCACCATCGCCGACCCGGCTCGCCGCGGCTCGTCGCTGAGCGTCTTCCGCCTCGGGAGCATCCTGCACTGCATCTATTAGTAGATTTAGTTTATTTTTGATAACAGAACTAGAGTTGTTAATAAGCGCTGATTCAATTGTTGTTGTATCCATCGTAACGTTAAATTTAACATTAATAATAACATCTCGAGCCTGTACTGTATATGCACCCTTGTCGCTAACTTTACCAAACTTACCTGCAAATGTCTTTAACTTTGCATCAAGATTGATTTCAAGACCTCGTTCTATAGCCGCTTCTAGCTTTCTTGCCGAAACGATCATTTCTTCAACGGCGAGTACTGTAGGAACGACGCCGGCGCCAATAATATTTTGCATATATACTGACTTCTCTTTGAGCCCTTCGGCTTTAGCTATAGCTTCACTCATAAGTACCTTTGTTAAGGTTTCAATAGTAGTATTGAAACCTTTAGTTAAAACGTTAGAATCGATTTCTGATGCGGAAGATATATCCCTACTTATTTCTACAAGTCCTTTAGCAAATCCAGTTACGCTTTTTACGAAAGGAGTAAACTCATCCAATAATGATACGAATATAGGTGTGGCTTCAGCAACCTTGGTCGAAAGTTCCTTTATGGTGTCGGCGTTGAAATTATCAATAAAACTTTGCAATTTTGTAAAAACACCGGAGCCCATTGTCGCCAGACCAGAAAAAACTGTCTTTAAAGAATCAAAGGCCTTTGTTATTACTGAGACATCTCCTATTGTAGTTGAAGATATCTTCAATGTGTTAATCAAGTCTGGCAGCATTCTACCGTCAATAACTATATCTTTTAAGAATTTAGTCATGCTTGAAACGCCCAACTTCATTTCTTTTCTTTTTTGATCTGAATTTTCTTTGGCGGTATTGATCCAGTCCGATTCAGCGCTCATCGAGGCTGACAACTTTCCGGCCATCTTTGCGAGGCCAGGCAACATCTCGAATATTTTTTCTAATTGTTTTATTTGTGCATCAGCGCCTTCTCCGGTAGGCATCTTCGCGGCGGCGGCGAGGATCGCATCGACAAGAGGCGGTAAATACTCTGCTAGATCTTTCAAGGTTTTACCAAGATCAGGCGCTGCCACTGTAATATTAGTAACGTTATCGCCTATTTGCAACATCGTTTTATTATCAGGCATTTTAATTTCATTTTTTGGCATTAATCCCGTTGCCAACGTCGCGACCGCACCGAGTAGCGATCCTAAGGCTCCCAAAGACCCAATTTTTTCTTTGTCGATTCCGTTAGTAATTGTAATTAATTCGCTACCTATACTCTTAATAAGCGTGGGTAAAACGGTAGAAAGTTTATCCAACATCGTTGTCATGTAGGTCATACTTGCACTCATCGCGGTGGTGTCGATCGTACTAAGCTCGCCACTGGCCAAGCCCATCATCTGCGTTGTTTTTATCGTCTTTTTAAATTGGGATGCGTCTGGCATTATTCCCTTCGTTAAGGCAGCGATACCTGTGAATATTCCACCGACTGCTGCTCCTATAGCCCCGAGGGTTGCTGGATCTATTTTTATATCCGCTAACGATTTGATGATATCAGTTACTAACTTACCCATTGCAGGTAGTAATACCTTAACATAACCTGTTAGCGAGTCTATCTTCTTCGCGACGCCGGCTGGTTTCATACCGAACCACGCGCTAGGTCCAATATTCTCCATAAATGAGCTTGTTTCGTTAGCGAACGAAGAAGCGCCGGCGCTTACGGCACTTAATAATGTACCCACTGCACTTAACAACATAGCGAAAACTTTTACAGCTTCTATTTTATCATTAGGAATGTCAGTGGCTGCTTTTACCATCGAATCAATGACGCCTTTTAAACCTGCAAATAACGATTTAACGAATTCTGTAACTGACTTTAACATTGCTGCGTCTTCAGCAGCAGACGAAAAGATGCTTGACATTCCACTAATAGAATTAATTATGTCACCGGTGACACCGATCATTTTGACGATGACATCCGACAATAGCACAAAGGCATCAATCTTCATTTTGAATTCATCTGCAGATCCCGTAATTTTTAGTTTGTTTAGCTCTTTCATGATTGTCATCGCGCCATCAGCTATCGCCTCGACGACGGTGGCCATCGCAGCTAGACCTATGGCAATTGCCCCGGCACCGATGCCGTACGAGGCAATAATGCCCGCACCAATTAGGGCTGCTTCGGCAATGATGACGCCTGTTTTCATAGCTAAATTGCCTAGTGCTTCTATGAGATGTACAGCTCCTTCCAGAACAGCAGGATTAACATCTTTCGCACTTTTCACACTTTTAATAATCTCCGACGCCGCGACGATGAGCCCCGCCATGACGATCCCCATCGCCACGAAGCCAATAACCATCTCTTTGATGGGGAGGGATCCGACCGCTGCCGCAACGGCGGCGATCCCCGCGGCCATGACGGCCATTAAGCCCATTGCAATGACGATACCGCCAATTGTGATAACATCATCGGGATTAACATTATACTTTTTGATCAACTTGATGATGCCCCACATTGCGAGAAGGCCGATGGCCATTGCGGCAGCAAATATTCCAAAGAATTTAACAACTTTTCCCCCGTCGGGATCACCAGCCTTACTAATTTTATCCATCGCAACGACGGCAATTAAGCCCATTCCACCCACCGCAGTGACGATACCATTAATTGTGATGACATCCATGGGCACAACATTATACTTTTTGATCAACTTGATGATGCCCCACATTGCGAGAAGGCCGATAACCATTGTGGCAGCAAATATTCCAAAGAATTTACCAATTTTCGGCCAGTCGGGATCACGAGCCTTGCTGATTAAATCCATCCCGCCGATGACAATTACGCCCATTGCGCCTATCGCAGTGACGATACCACCAATTGTGATGAGATCCATGGGCCCAACGTTATACTCTTTGATCAGCTTGATGATACCCCACATTGCGAGAAGGCCGATGGCCATTGTGACACCAAATATTGTCAAGAATTTACCAATTTTCGGCCAGTCGGGATTACCACCCTTGCTGATTTTATCAAATGCGATGGCGGCGATCACAGCTGTTCCAGCGATAACAACAAGTATAAGGCCGGCAAGAATTACATCTTGGATAGATTTGCCTTTAACAATCTTTAATGCCATAAAGTAGGCTACAAGACCGATAGTAACAACAACGGCAAGACCGACTAGGAATTGCAAGATTTTGCTCCACGCCATTTTTGTCTCCATCTTCTTATAGCTTTTTATTTGTTCGTCTGACATTTGCGGGCCGGGTGCAGCCCCGCCACCTCCTTTCATCTTATCCATTTTTTCATTGATATCTTCACCCATCTTTTTTATGGAGTCTTGTACAGATGGAGATTTCGCTGCATTACTAAAAACCTTAGAAAAAAGCTTGGCTATACCCTTGCCTAACAACGTAACACCGAGGCCAAGCAATGCCTTCGTCGCTATCGGACCGAGAAGATACAAGGCGAGCGCGGGCCAAGTTTTAGTAGCCCATTCTTTTACCTTTGGAAGGATTATATCGGTAAGCTTATCGAACAATATTCCTAAGAGCCTCTCGATGGCCGGTCCTAAAATAACCCAACCCCTTGAAATAGCGTCGGCAAATGGGTGCAGAAGGTTACCTGCAGCATCCTTAGCTCCGACAGCTGCGTCACCCTCGGAACCACTTGTTAGTGCGGTACTTAAGTCGTTCATGAGGTTCCCCATCGTTGTCATAAGCCATTCGATAACCTGGGCAAAAATAAGTTTTACTGTATCAAAAAACAAGCCAAATCCACTTAATACTTTTGCTCCGGCGGGCGAAGATTTATTAAAAAAATCAAAGAATATTGCCTTTAAACGTTCCATTAAAGCAGGAAATGATGCTTTACCTGTTTGTAATTCTGTAAAAAAACCAGTAATTTCTGCTACGACATCATCGATTAATTTACCAAATTTTGCAGGATCAAAAAGTTCACCTAAACCTTCAAGAATATCTTTAACGCCAGGAAATGCATTAACAAAAGCTACACCTACTTTTTTTGCACCCTCATAAAGTTTCACTGTTATTGATTGAAGGTTATTCAGAAGAGTAGTCATTTCTTTTGTCTGCATAATTCCGTCGGTAAATCCTTTTGTCAAAGCTTCGGTAAAGCTCTTTGCTTTATCACCTCCACCACCACCAGATTTAAAAACGCGCTCCATGGCATCAGATAAACCATGTAATGCCTTTGTTTCTGTTAATACTGTTTTTTCTGCCTTATCTCCTTCCTTTTGAATATCACTTAATGCGATGCCCATATTTTTTGTAGATAAAAGAGAATCGAGCGCAGCATCATCCCAACCGGTCTGGCTTTTAATTAATTTTCTTTGTCTAAAATCAAGTTTATCTGCACTAACACCGGCTTGCATAAGTCCTTTTCTTAAAGCCTCTGAAATTTCCTGCTGTGTGCCGGCCTGCATAACTTCGTTAAGATCAATACTTGATCCAAATGCTGCGTTTAATGTAGATACACTCTCGGCGGCTTCATCAAAGTCTGCAAATTTATCCAAACCACCTGCAATTGAACTAAGTTCAATAC
>SHZH01000090.1 GCA_009692385.1 Gammaproteobacteria bacterium
TTCCTATTTTTTACCGCTGAGTTTCAAATTTATTTTGTTAGCCTATTTTATTCTAACCTGTATCTATTCTTTTAAACTTAAAACAATAATTTTAATTGATGTTTACACCTTAGCTATTTTATATACCATTAGAATTTTGGCCGGCATGGCTATCGTCAATACTGAATTTTCAAGTTGGTTATTGTTGTTTTCTTTTTTCTTTTTTACAAGTCTAGCGTTTGTGAAGCGCTATACCGAATTATTTTTTGCTTCAAAAAAAGAAAAGAAAAGTTTGCACGGTCGGGGTTATCTTGTTGAGAACTTATTACTTGTAAAAGTATTTGGTATCGCTAGTGGCTTTATTTCAGTATTGGTCTTGGGTTTATATTTAAATTCTGAGCGAGCAAGTGCAACGTATGCACACCCACAAATTCTAGCGGCTATCTGTCCTATTATTTTGTACTGGATCTCACGAATTTGGCTAAAAGCCAGCACAGGATTAGTGCATGATGATCCCATCTTATTCGCCATTCGTGACAGAGTAACGTATATAACTTTGGCGTTAATAGCTGTTACCATGCTATTTGCTATATACTAAATTTCAGAAGGGTTAAAATGATCGCCAAAAATGACAAAATTGTAATAACCGGTGCCGCTGGATTAGTTGGGCAAAACTTGGTTTTATTGCTGCGAGAAAAAGGCTATACAAATTTAATGGCGATTGATAAACATACAGAAAATTTGAAAATTCTTAAACAATTGAATCCTGATATTGAAGTCATTGCCGCTGATCTATCGATACCTGGTACTTGGCAAGATTCATTTGCCAGAGCTAGTGAAGTATTGATGTTACACGCGCAAATCACCGGGCTATTTAGTGAAGATTTTCGAAAAAACAATATAGAAGCGACTCAGTATGTCATTGATGCTATCAAGAAACACAATATACCACATACGGTACATATTAGCTCATCAGTAGTTAATTCAGTCGCAAATGATGATTATACTAATACTAAGAAAGACCAGGAGAAATTGGTCGTTGATTCGGGGATTAATTGTTGTGTATTGCGTCCGACTTTGATGTTTGGCTGGTTTGATCCAAAGCATTTAGGATGGCTCTCGCGTTTTATGGAAAAAACTCCCGTGTTTCCCATTCCGGGAAATGGACGTTATATTCGTCAGCCGTTATATAGTCGTGATTTTTGCCGTGTTATTGTGGCGGCCATGGAGCAGCAAAAAACGGGAAAAAATTATGATATTGTCGGTATGGAAGAAATTACTTACATTGATATGATTCGCTTAATTAAAAAATTAAAGAAACTCTCGACTAAGATTATCTGCATACCTTACCACTTGTTTTATTACTTGTTAAAGTTTTACGCATTATTTAGCAAGAAACCACCTTTTACTGCTGATCAATTAAAAGCATTAACCGCTGGCGATCATTTTGTCGGAATTGATTTTTATAAAGAATTTGGTGTGCAGGCGACACCACTTAAAGATGCTTTTGCTGAGGCTTATACCGATCCAAAATATAGTCATATCGAATTAGGGAGAACCGGATGAGCGATTCAAAAAAAATTACAGTAGCAGTGATTGGTGCGGGACCGATGGGTTTAATGTGTGCGTATCGTTTGTTGCAGCAAGGTTATGCCGTGACTATATTCGAACGTGATGATCGAATCGGTGGCATGACGGCAGCATTTGATTTCGATGGTTTGCAAATTGAACGTTTTTATCATTTTGTGTGTGCGACTGATGAACCTACTTTTGCTTTGCTAAAAGAATTGGATATTTTTGATAAGCTAAAATGGCGTATTACCAAGATGGGCTTTTATTATGATGGGAAATTATATCCATGGGGTGATCCCATTAGTCTCCTGAAGTTTCCTAAACTTAATTTTATTGAAAAGTTTCGTTATGGTTTAATGGTAATGTATGCCAAATCCATTAGTAATTGGACTAAGTTAGATAAAGTCTATGCTACGACTTGGTTAAAAAAGTGGTGTGGTGAGAAAGCCTATAATGTTCTATGGAAACCATTATTTACCTTGAAATTTGATAAATTTGAGAATGATTTATCAGCGGCATGGTTAGGCACACGCATCAAGCGAGTTGCCTTATCACGTAAAAGTATTTTTGAAGAGCGCATGGGTTATCTAGAAGGTGGATCAGAAACCCTCTTAGTACGGATGCGTGAAGAGATCGAAAAGCTCGGTGGTAAAATTCAGCTCCGAGCAAATGTCAGCGAGATTGTTAGTGAACAAGGAGCTGTTAAAGGCATTCAAGTTAATGGTGAGTTTCTGCCATTCGTTGTAGTCGTTTCCACGGTACCGTTACCCTATGTTCCGGCTTTAGTTCCTGGACTATCAGAAAAAACTAAAAAGCAGATTGCGGCGATTGATAATGTCGGCGTAGTATGTGTGTTATTTAAGCTAAAAAAGCAACTAACCGAAAATTTTTGGTTAAATATTAATGACCCAAGCATAGAAATACCTGGGATTATCGAATATACCAACTTACAACAGTATCCGGATAAGATTGTATATGCCCCATATTATATGTCGCATGAACATGCTAAATATAAATGGACTAACGAACAATTTGTTAATGAAGTTAAAGGTTATTTAAAGAAAGTCAATCCAGAATTCTCTGAGGAATGGATCCTGGGTACTCATGTCGCGCGTTACAGTTTTGCACAAACAGTCTGCACACCAAATTTTTATGAAAAATTGCCACCAATGAAAAGTGAGCTAAAGAATTTCTACATGGCAGATACCGCCTATTACTATCCTGAAGATCGAAGTATTGCTGAAAGTATAAAAGTGGGAGAAGATTTAGCCAAGCTAGTCATAGATTGTAATAATCATGCTCAATAAAGAATTCGTCAAATTTGTATTTTCGGGCGGGTTAGCTGCAGGTGCTAATTTTTTCTCTCGAATGCTTTTCAGTCTGGTTTTTAACTATCCAGTCTCTATTGTATTGGCATATTTGGTTGGGATGACGACGGCATATTTATTATTTAAATTTTTTGTTTTTCAAAAAGGTGAAAATTCCACACAAAAGCAAATAGGATATTTTATTTTTATTAATCTGCTGGCAATAATATTAATCTTAATTACCAGTTTGCTTTGCTATAAATTCGTTTTTTCAAGACTTGAAAATGTGTTTTGGCGCGAATCGTTATCTCATCTTGTCGGCATTACAGTGACGACCTTAAGTAGTTATCTTGGACATAAAAAGTTGACATTTAAATGACTTCATTAAATTGGGGAAACTATCCCAACTATCCAGATCAAAAAATTATATCGCAGCAATGGCGGGATGAATCGCCATTCCTCGTTCCGACTGAAAAAAAATATTTGCCACATGGTAATGGTCGCAGTTATGGTGATAGTTGCTTAAATGACAACGGTATTTTAATTAATATGCTTCCGCTTAACCATGTTATTTCCTTCGATAAGCAAAATGGTGTGTTGCATTGTGAAGCGGGCGTCTTGCTAGGTGATATTTTGAGTCTTATTGTACCAGAAGGGTGGATCTTACCCGTATTGCCAGGGACTAAATTTATTACCGTAGGCGGTGCCATTGCTAATGATGTACACGGTAAGAATCACCATAAAGTGGGTACGTTTAGTTGTCATATAAGCCAATTTGAATTATTGCGTTCAGATGGAAGCCATGTGGTATGTTCAGCTATACAGAATAAAGAGCTCTACACTGCAACTATCGGTGGTTTGGGTTTAACAGGTATTATCATTTGGGCTGAAATCAAGCTAATGCCTATTAAGTCGGCTTTTTTATCAGTGGAAACAATACCTTTTCATGGCGCAGATGAATTTTTAAAACTAGCGCAAGAATCAGAGGAGAGTCATCTCTATACAGTGGCCTGGCTGGACTGCCAAGCGCGTGGCAAGAAGGCGAATCGCGGTTTATTCATGCGCGCTAATCATCTAGAAGGCACTGGTGCTAAAATACCAAAACCTCAGTCGAAAACGGTGCCTATTTATTTCCCTGCATTCGTGTTAAATCGCTGGACGATTTCGGTTTTCAACAAACTTTATTATTATTTGGGCAAGAAAAAAAAACAAGCAACGGTTTATTTCGATAAATTCTTTTTTCCACTGGATAATATTCTAAGTTGGAATAAAATTTACGGCAAGAAAGGATTTCTACAATATCAATTTGTTATCCCTTATGGGGACCATATAGCTCTACAGAAAATTTTAGATAAGATCACGCAAAGTGGCATGGGTTCTTTTTTATCCGTTTTGAAGACATTTGGTGATGTTCCTTCTCCAGGAATGTTATCGTTTCCCATGTCTGGTATTACGTTGGCTTTAGATTTCCCTAATTGTCCAAAAACGTTTACCTTATTGAATGCTCTAGATGCTATTGTAATGGAAGTAGAGGGAAGAGTTTATCCTGCTAAAGATGCTCGAATGTCTTCAGCAGCATTTAAAAAATACTTTCCTAAATATAAAGAATTTGAACAACTTATTGATCCCAAAATCTCATCGAGCTTTTGGCGTCGCGTAATACAAGAGGGTTAATGTAATGACACAGCGTATTTTAATCATTGGTGCTACCTCGGCGATTGCCCAGAGTGTCGCAAAAATTTATGCGTCCCAGCATGCCGCCCTGTTTTTGGTCGGGCGAAATACGGCACATCTTAATATCATTAAGGATGATTTAGTCAGTCGTGGTGCGGAAAAAGCGGCAACGTATGAGTGGAATGCAGGGAATATAGAAAAACAACAGAATTTAATAGATGCAGCCAAAGCATTTTTAGGTGCTCTCGATATCGTACTCATCGCCTATGGTTCATTACCCGATCAAACGGTATGCGAAAACAGTGTCGAAAAGACGATAATTGAGATTAATGTCAATGGCTTAAGCGTAGTGGCTTTGTTGACAGCATTAGCGAATGAAATGCTGTCTCAAGGAGCAGGTACAATTGCCGTTATCAGCTCAGTGGCTGGCGATCGTGGCAGACAGAGTAACTATGTTTATGGTGCAGCAAAAGCTTTATTGAGCACTTTCTTGCAAGGATTACGTGCACGCCTATACAAGAAGAATATTCAGGTGCTTACCATCAAACCCGGCTTTGTTGACACACCCATGACTCAGGATGTAAAAAAGAATTTCTTGTTTGCTAGTTCCGAAAAAG
>SHZH01000091.1 GCA_009692385.1 Gammaproteobacteria bacterium
CGCCGTATTACAAGCAACGGTCGCCAATGATGCGGCGGTTTTGAAAGTCGCGACTGCCGATTATCAACGTAAAGCAATCTTACAGAAACGGGGTGCAATTTCTAGAGCTGATTTAGAGGCCGCATTAGGTACGTTACAACAAGCGAAAGCGATTTTAGAGCAGGATCAAGCCAAGTTGGCCCAAACGGCGATCATTGCGCCGTTTTCTGGTAAGTTAGGTTTACGACAAGTGAGTATTGGCCAGTTAGTGCAAAAAGGTAATTTGATTGTCAGTTTGCAAGCGATTGATCCGGTATTAGCAGATTTCAGTTTACCTGAAGTCTATTTGAGCCAAGTCAAAGTAGGAGATGACGTTTCAGTGACGACGTCATCTTATTCAGGCCAAATTTTTATGGGTAAAATTATTGCTTTAAATTCGGCATTAGATCCGGCGACACGGACTTTACAGATGCGCGCCCAATTACCCAATAAAAATAAATTATTGATCCCCGGGATGTTTGCGGATATTCAAGTCATTGTGCCGAGCACTAAAAATGTGTTAACCGTGCCGCAAATGGCGATCCAATATTCACCCTTTGGTAATACGGTGTTTGTCGTACAAAATGGTAAAGCCGTGCAGCGTTATGTTACCGTGGGTGAGCAGCGCGGTGCCGATATGGAAATCACGCGGGGTCTGTCAGATGATGAGACCGTCGTTTCCGTGGGCGGTAATAAATTACAAAATGGCACTGCCGTGATTACTAGAGAACAGCAAGAAGCCATGAAAAAAGCCAGCGCCGAAAATAAAATTAAAGAAGCTAATAAACGGACTAAATTTTAATGCGTTTTACGGATATTTTTATTCAGCGTCCCGTATTGTCGATAGTCATTAGTCTATTGATTGCGGTGCTGGGTATTATGGCCTATGTGAAATTACCCCTGCAAGAATTTCCCGAAGTTAATCTTTCGAATGTTTCTATTTATTCTAGTTTTCCAGGTGCTACCGCCCAAGCGATGCAAAGTATGGTCACCGGTTATATTGAAGATGCCGTCGCCAGCGTCGATGGTGTGGACTATATCGAATCGTCTAGTTCGAACGGCTCGAGTACTGTGGTGGTGCATTTATTACCGGGTACCGATGTGAATGCGGCCATCGCAGAAATTACCACCAAGATCCAACAGACCAAAGGTAATCTGCCGAGTGATCCTAGCTTTGAAACACCTCAAATTAGTAAAGGTAATGATAATGTCGGTGGTGGTTTGATGTTTATCGCGTTTTACAGCGATAGTATGACAACCGAACAAATTAGTGATTATTTAAGTCGCGTGGTCTCTACTAAATTACAGGCGATTGATGGCGTAGCGGGTGCTGGTTCACAAGGCGGCCGCACGTATGCGATGCGTATTTGGCTCGATCCTAAATTAATGGCAGCCAAACAAGTGACTGGAGATGAAGTTAAAACGGCATTGACGAGTAATAATGTTATTTCAGGAGCAGGTTATTTAGAGGGTAAATGGAATTTAGTCAATATTGAAGCACAAGCCGGTTTAAGTAGTGTCAACGAATTCAATAATATGGTCGTGCGCAAGGCAGCTAATGGAACCTTGGTGCGCATTCGTGATGTTGGTTATGCGCAATTAGGTGCGACCAGTTATAGTCAAGTGGTGTTGGCTAATGGTAAACCTGCGGTAGTGATTAAAATTACCACGAAAGCAGGTGCGAATCCGCTCACCGTTGCTCAAGATGTTAAAAAAGTGTTACCCGACATTATTGCCACGTTGCCAACCACAATGAAGGCGCAAATTGTTTACGATCAAAGCCGCTTTATCGGTGAAGCTGTACATACTGTGATTGAAACACTGATTGAAGCCGCTCTCATTGTGGTGGTGATTATTTTCTTGTGCCTGGGTTCAATGCGTGCGGTCTTCATTCCCGTAGTCACGATCCCATTATCCTTAATAGGCGTTTGTGCAGTCATGTTAGCTCTGCATTTTTCATTGAACATTCTCACTTTATTGGCACTGGTGTTAGCGATTGGTTTGGTTGTCGATGATGCGATTGTCGTGTCAGAAAACATTACTCGTCATCTAGAACACGGTGTTCCACCGCTACGGGCGGCAATTATGGGTGCACGAGAAATTGCCAGTCCGGTCATTACGATGAGTTTAACTTTATTTGCGGTATTTTTACCGGTCGGTTTAGCGGGTGGTTTAACGGGGGTATTATTTAGCGAATTTTCTTATACACTCGCGGGTACCGTGATTGTTTCGGCGATTATTTCACTGACCTTGTCACCGATGATGTGTTCACGTGTATTGAGTTTGCAACAATTACAGCAACCTTTTGTACGTCGTGTCGACGGAGTATTTGAACGTTTAAAAAATGGCTATCAACAGTTACTGACTGTAATATTAAAAGATCGAATTGTCATTGTCGTGGCGGCAGGTGCTATTTTTGTGAGCTGTATTATATTATTTGCTACCACAACCAGCGAATTAGCACCGACCGAAGATCAAGGTACGATCTTTGCTAATTTAGAAGCGCCGACTAATGCGAATATAAAATTTACGAATCAATATACCGCACAAGTAGAAGCCATTTTAGAAAAAGTACCCGAACGCGAAAGTACCTTTGTATTAACCAATCGCAATAGTGGTGAATTTTTTATGTTGCTCAAACCGCGCGATGAACGACACCGTACCGCGCAACAAATTGAAAGTGGAGTGTATCAAGAATTAGCAAAAATTCCAGGCTTATTGATCCACGCCGTTGACATTCCCACGTTACCCGGTGGAGGTTTTGGTTCAGCGTTAGAATTTGCGTTAACCACACCAAATCCGGATCCCGAAGTGTTATTTCAAGTGAGTCAAGAATTAGAACGGCGAGCAAAAGCCAGTCACATGTTTAAAGATCTCAATATTCAAATGAAATTAGACACACCCTTATGGGAAGTAAATATTGATCGCAGTAAAGCCGCACAAATGGGTATCACTAGCCAACAAATCATCAATGCCCTCAATGAAATGTTGGGTGGAGGCAAAATTAACTATTTTGCGATGGCAGGGCGTAATTATAATGTCATTCAACAGGCGATGGATCAGTATCGCATGACGCCGGAAATTTTGAAAACCATGAATATTGCAACCGATGCCGGTGTGATGGTGCCATTAGGCAATTTCATTCACCTAAGCCAAGTGGTGAAACCGACTAGTTTGCAGCATTTTCAACGCTTAAATTCGACCTTTGTTTGGGCATCAATGGCCGATGGTTATAGCTTGTCTGATGGTTTAAATTTTATGATCAAAACCGCCAAACAAATTATGCCCAGTGGCATGACCTATAATGTCGCGGGTCAAGCGCGACAAATGGTTCAGGAAGGTAATCGAATGCTGTATACCTTCTTGTTTGCTTTGATTATTATTTTCTTAGTGCTGGCGGCGCAATTTGAAAGTTTTCGTGATCCATTGATTATTATGATTTCGGTTCCCTTATCTTTATTTGGTGCTTTGATCCCACTTAATATGGGTTTTGGCACGATTAATTTATTTACTGAAATTGGTTTCTTAACGCTGATTGGTTTGATTAGTAAGCATGGGATACTCATCGTACAATTTGCTAATAAATTACAAGAGACCGAAGGTTTAAGTGTTAAAGAGGCCGTCATTAAAGCCGCATCATTACGTTTGCGCCCGATTTTGATGACCACAGCGGCAATGATTTTTGGTGTTACACCGTTGTTGTTTTCTAAAATCGGTTTGGCAAACAGCCAACATGATATCGCCTTAGTCATTTTCTTCGGCATGTTGATTGGTACCCTATTTACCTTGTTTGTCGTGCCGAGCTTATATACTTATCTCGCGCATAAGCGCTCACCGCGGTAAACATAAAAAAGAATATGAATGTATGGCATAGTGCACGGTGATCAGGAGACGACCGACACGAGAGAGGGCGAGCCAGGGGAGGGCGACCGGCGGGTCGCCCCTACGAAAAACGTCGCAGCAATTCATTCAACGTTGACGGTTCCAAATTCCGTGTAGGGGCGGCCCGCTGGTCGCCCTCCTGTTGCGCACCCTATTTTGTTATATAATGATCGCTTACCAATTTACAGAAATTTTGAAAAATTTTATGGCTCAATACAACAAAGAAATACACCATCGTAATTCCATCCGTTTGCGTGATTATGATTATACGCAAAAAGGAGCGTATTTTTTAACAATTTGCATTGCAAATAAAGAATGTATTTTGGGTGAGATTTTAGATGGCGCAATGCAGATGAATTTATATGGTCAAATTGTAGAAAAAGAATGGTTGAAAAGTTCCGAAATTCGACCGGAATTTCAATTGGGTGAATATGTTGTAATGCCGAATCATTTTCACTGTATTGTACAAATTGTTGATTGCGTGAATGAAAAGCATGTCGTTGATAATAGGGCGCATGAACAAAAGGAAGGCGATCAAGGGGAGGGCGACCGGCGGGTCGCCCCTACGAAAAACGTCGAGACAATTAATTCATCGTTGATGGGTCCAAATTCCGAATGTAGGGGCGACCCGCTGGTCGCCCTCCCTTCCGTTGCACACAACACCATGAAAATTCAAATAGTGCCCGGTCCAAAATCCCGATCAATTGGAGCTATGCTCGCAGGCTTTAAATCTGCAGTCACCAAACGGATAAATATCATCCGTGATACTCCGCGCGTTCCCGTTTGGCAACGCAATTATTATGAACACATTATTCGTAATGATGAAGATTACAATCGAATTGCCGAATACATTTTTACCAATCCAGAAAAATGGCAGGAAGATACATTAAATCCAAATCACCCACAATTTAAAATACCGGATTTGAAATGTTGATTGAGCAGTTGATGATGGATCCGAATGTAAACGTGATTAGGGAGAGGGCGACCGGCGATAGAGCAATCAGGGAGATGGTGACCAAGGGGGAGGGCGACCGGCGGGTCGCCCCTACACGGATCCGGATTTCCGTAGGGGCGACCCGCTGGTCGCCCTCTCTCCGCTCACCCTACCTATTATTAGTGATTTTATTATGGATCAGCATTGCAGTACTC
>SHZH01000010.1 GCA_009692385.1 Gammaproteobacteria bacterium
TTCGGACATGGATCAAACGACTCAATCGCAAGACCATTTGCTTCTCAAAACTAGAGTTGATGCACGACACCGTCATCGGTTTGCTTATCAACAAGGTCGAATTCGGGCGCGATATTTATTCATAATTACAGATTTAACCCACTACCAAAGCGATATTCATTCGACCGATACGCATGGCGATTCTGAATTCATTTTTGGCTCAACCTTTTTTCTGAGACTTGAGTTCGCCCCGCGTATCAAAGGGCTGAGTAAACAACAGCTTGTCGCTTTTAAACTAAAAAGTGACTACGAAAAACAAGGCTATGCACTGTTGCCTGACACCCGTGTCAGAGAGGTGATGGTTGAAAAGCAATGGGATGAAATTCTACGTTTTATTGCCACCATTCAACTAAAAATCACCACTGCTTCGCAACTGTTCAAACGCTTGAACTCTTACTCTAATCAGCATTCGCTCTACAAAGCTATGAAAGAGTTCGGCAAAATTCCAAAGTCGCTGTTTATCCTGAAATATCGTGATGATTGCCTGTTTAGACAGTCGATTGAGGCGCAACTAAACAAAGTCGAAAGCTCCAATAAGTTTTCCAAAGCCATTTCATTTGGGCATAACCAAGAGTTTGTCCAAAGCGAAAAAGAGGAGCAAGAAATCGCTGAAAGTTGCCGTCGGCTCATTAAAAACTCGATTGTCTGTTGGAATTATCTGTATTTGACGCGTGAGCTTGCTAACGAAAAAAATGAAGCTCGTAAGGCGGATTTGTTAGCGGCTATCGAAAATGGCTCAGTGGTCACTTGGACGCATTTTAATCTGCACGGGGAATTCGATTTTTCAGATGAAAAAATGGTGGATTCTGTGGGCTTGCTCTCTCCCAAAAAGAAGGGCTGAAAATTTGGCTGTTTTTGGGAAGTCTGTATCTGGCTTGAGCTTTAGTGGGATAAGGGATTAGCTAAAATCTCGTGGGACTTTAGTGTCTTTTATTTAATTGCACCCAATGTGGTGTACCACACAGCAACAGGCGGCGGGGCGAAGATTGTCGATAGGTTCAGTAGTGAGCGGGAAACCACATTATCCGCTGAAGAATTGGGGCAGCACCAACTGGCTGCGGTTGGACAGGGTTCTATCTTAAACTAGGCACAAGATTGTCTGGACAATGGGGTCCACTATAATTTTTTGACGAAAAAGATTGCGCACACGCCGCGCCCATAAGTAGAGCATAAGTGTAAGGAATCGCAGGGATTTGCATACTAAAATCAACATAAGCATGAGTTGCGATTAAACAAGTCGCTGCTAAGCCAACAGCTGGATATAGCGAATCTTTTTTTCTAACGAATAAACCTATAAAACAAATACTGGCTAGTCTTAAAAAGCAATAAAACAGCCCCATTGCCGCAGGAAATCCTAATTCAAAAATAGTTTCCAAGTAAGTATTATGGGCATAATCAATTAAATAAGGTTGAGTGAAAGATCCTGCCATCTCCATCGTTTTATACAAAGGAAAAACCTCTTCAAAACTTCCCAAACCAAAACCAAGCCAAGGATTCGTTAATATAGCCGTCCAAGTTAATTGATAATTTAACTCGCGAAGTGGATCGCTTAAGCCTTGGCTATCAAGTCTTGATAATAAGCCATCACTACTAATATAAAAAACAATGCTACCCACCGTAATAAAGGTGATAAACAACCACAAAATATAAGTATTTCTAGTTTTATTATTGCTATTTAAGGCGAGTAATAATACGAATAAGCCCAATAAACTACTAAAAAATCCACCGCGTGAATGAGTCAGTATTAAAGCTGTACTAATAACAATAAAGGATAATAAAGGAAACCAAATACGAGTAATTAAATTTTCAATGAAACGCTGTAAACCAATATTACCTCCTCTGTTATATCGTGCTGAAACAGTCGTTGCATCGTGGATTAACGCTAAAGAACATAATAAAGTTAAGCCAGCAAAAGTAGCAAAATGATTACGATTAACAAAAGTGCTGGATAAAGAACTTAAACTAGGTTCTTCCCGCCAAAGAATCATTTTAAAATCACCTAGATAAATAATGAGTCCGTAAGCAGAATAAAAAAAACTAACCACTATTAAACTATAAAAAATAAACCTAGCCTTATAAACATCTTGACTATAATAGAATGACAGAAAAAATACTAACGCATAACTCAATAAGCGCGTTAGCGCATCCAAACTATCTGCTGGTGTTAATGAAATGAAACCGACAATAGAATTAGCAACAGCATTATTTAATTGCCATAATGGATGATTTAAATTAGGGAGGGAAGATGATGACTGTATTAATATCCAGCAGACAACGAAAAAAAATACAACAATAATATCGATTATTGATTTAAGGTGTGAATAAAAATAATGTTTGAAACAAATTGATTGTATTGCCCAAATAATAGCTATGCTAGCAATCAATAGTGTGCATAAACTCCATGCCCAAGGTGTATTAGCTGCATAAGGCAAAGGCGATAAAAATACAACCAGTAATAAGCAATAAAATAATTTCATTTATATTTACACAAACACAGTGTGCCATTTTATTATCTTAATAGAGTTATTATTAATAATCTCTTTAAGTTGAAAAAATATTTCACTTGATATTTCTGTTGTAATTACAATCTCATCAATAGAATATTTCGATATTAATCCAGTTAACTCACTTAATCCACCAAATATCTTTTTCCCATAAACATATTTATTTTTTAATAGTAAATTATCATCTATAAATCCAATGACATTAACAGTACCTAGTTTAGTAGCATTTTTTAAATAACATTTATGTAAATATAAGTCGCCATTAGTGCCTGCCCCATAGACTAAAATATTACGCGTATTAACATTATTTATAGTAAATTCTCTAATCAGATGATGGACAACTCGAATACCGACTATACCTATCGATGACAATAAAAAAAATAGTAATGTCTTATTAATTAACAATAAATTATTATCAATATTTGATGGTATAAGTAAAGATAAACTAACAATAGAACCCACTAAAATAGCTGTTAATAAAAATAAATAATCCTTAAAAATACTTGATTTCCACACTTTAATATAAGTATTAGAAGCAAATAGTAGTAGAAAAACAGGTGCTTCCCATAAAGGAAGTTGCGAAACCCATTGTCCAGTAATACTAGAAGATGTTACGCCAAATAACGTAATGAACTCAGTCAACCAAACCGCAATAGCCATCCATAATAAATCAAATAAACCATAATACAGAGAAGCCATCCATGTTAAATTGTTAATGTCACTGGGTGATGCTATTAACCTGTGGGTTTCCCATAGCTCAATGTGAAATACATATTTAATTAATATATAAATAGTTACTAGCAATATAATTAAAAACATCCCCGTTGCTCGCTCTTTAAATATAATAAATAATAAGCCAACACAGATTATAAAAATATTTACTGCATACAATATTAAGGTGGTATTGCGTTGAGTCAGACCACTATTAAGCAGTCGATGGTGAAGATGATCTTTATCAGGTTGCATCACTCCAACAGGAGGCAATCCATGACGTTTTGCTAGCGTTTTTCGCATGGAACGCCGCCAAATTGCCAGTAGTGTATCGATAACGGGAATACCAGCAATAAAAAAAGGTGCTGCTAAAATAACGGCAAATGAACCTTTGCCGCCTGCATGTAAACTAATACTCGCCAGCGTAAAACCTAAAAACATACTTCCTGTATCGCCTAAAAATACTTTGGCAGGAAAAAAATTATAATAAAGAAAACCTGCGCAAGCCCCCACTAACGCTAAACAAACCAGCGCGTCACCTACCGAATGGCGAAAAATAAACATCGCTGCCAAACCAATCGCTGAAATCATTGCCAAACCCGAACATAAACCATCTAAACCATCAATTAAATTAAAGGCATTAATAATAGCCAGCGTCCAAATTACAACAAAAACTAACCCACCCCAAAAACCAAAATCAATATTTAATAAATTAACTTCATAACCTGATAAAAAATAAAGCGTTGAACAGGCAGTCGCTTGCCCCATGAGCTTCATTAAAGGTGGCATACCAAAACGGTCATCAATTAAACCCACTATTAACAAAATAGTTGAAGCAATAAAAAACGCCTGCCACCAAGTTATATTTAATAAACTACTGAAGTCAAACCAAAAATAATGATAAATCGCATAACAGCTTATATTAAAAGCAATAAATACAACCAAGCCGCCACCTAATGGTGTTATTTTTTTATGCACACAGCGTTCATCAGGAATATCCATTAAACCCAATCGTGGTGAAAATTTGATAAATAGAGGGGTTAATAGCATAACGATGCTCGTTGATAAACTAAAAATAACAAAATATTTCAGTAATTGAATTGATGACATAATTAAGACTTTGAACTTAAAGCGGCAGATTTACGTTGAGTATAGTTCAATACGATTATAACAAGTATTATGCCAATAATATCTGCAAAACTAGCTGTTCTTTCAGGAATATAGTATTGCTGTAATTCATCTGCTGCACCAACCATAGTCGTTCTCATAAAAATTATAAAAGGGCGGGGATTCAAAGTTTAGTCTAATTTTTGAGAGCTTATAATTTGTCTAATATAGTCCTTGAAGTCGTTTAAATGATGACACGCTATTTGATAAGTAATAGATAAATCAATATCATCATAGTTATGGACAGCAATATTACGATAACCGATAGAGCGTCTCATTTTATCGGCAATATCATGGGTTATAATGTTCGAACGTTCCAAACTGGTAAAGGCTTCTGCCATTGTGGCAGGAACCGCTTGATTAGTATCGGCAAGTATATGAGTGGCAATATCGACATTCATTTGTATAGCGCGGGTTAAGTTAAGAACCACCACATCTTGAGCATCATAATCCTTCATAAAAGCGACTTCGGTTTCTGGCAAGCGTTGTTCAATTCTATTTAAGCACCTTAAAATTGAATCAATTTTTTTGGCGACAACTATCTTATCCATTGTTTTCTTCTTTCTAAAAGCATTCGTTCAATATAAGGCATAACATCTTGCGTAGTATTGATGTTTTTTATCACTAATTCGGTATAGTGTATTTGTGATCCTTTTAGGCGTTTCCCATATTTTATAATTTGAGATAATAATGGCTGCCCTACTTTATTTAAATCAATAATATCAATATCTATTTCTAATAGGCTTCCTAATTCCATTAGATAATTCAACTTTTCTTCAGCGGATATTTTTTTACTTGAGGATAGTTGAATAGCCAAGTCTATATCACTGTGATCAGTCTCAGTTCCTGTCGCGTATGAGCCAAATAAAATAGCTGTTTCTATTTCTGTATGCTCGGTAAGCCATATCACCAGTTGTTTTTCTTTATCCGTTGATTTCATAATGTGTAAATTTACTGCGGGTAATGGCATTAATAAGCTCTAAATATTTATTAATAACAATTTGTTCATCAAATTGTTCTAAAACTTTTTCTCGTCCGTTACGCCCCATTTGTAAACGATCTGCTTCAGATAACAATAGCATTTTTTCCATTTTATCTTTAAGGTCGCTCACGCTTTGAGGCTCACATAAAAAACCATTAATACCATCATCTACCACTTCACGGCAACCTACCGCATTCGTAGTAATAATTGGTTTACCTACACTCGCCGCTTCTAATAATGAGCGTGGTACACCTTCACGATAAGAAGGCAAGACGACACAATCAGCTAGCCGTAAAAAATAAACGACTGAATCGCTTACGCCTAAATAATTAACAACACCTTCATCAATCCAAGCCTGCATTTCTTCTTGAGAAATAGCAGATGGATTCTTAGCTTCCAAAAAGCCTAACAGTTGGCATTCGATATAAGGATATTGTGTTTTTAAAAGTCTCGCTGCATCAATTAATTCAACTACCCCTTTGTCTTTCAACATTCTCGCAACCAGTAAAAATACAAATTTATTGCTAAAAATGGGGTTTTCTATGGGTGTAAAACGATTTATATCAACACCAGAACCAGGTAATAAATCGGTTAGCTCTGCTTTAACCAAGCCTTTATCAATAAAAAGGGCTAAATCATCTTTATTTTGAAAAAAAACTTTAGCGGATTTTCTTAATGAAACGATATAAAGCCATTCTACAATTTTGGTAATTAAATTTTCTTTAATAAAAGCTGTCCCTAAACCTGAGACATTATTAATAATAGAAATATTTAAAAAACTAGCCGCTAATGAGGAATAGATATTACATTTTGGCGTATAAGACAAAATAATCGCAGGTTTTATTTTAAAAAACAATCCAGTCAGTCGGGCAATCAATAAACTATCTTTTAAAGGATGCGTGCCTTTATTATCCATAGGCAGTGCATTAAATTGAATACCATGTACTGAGAAACGATTGGAGTAATCATCAAGTGGTGCAACAGCAATAATATCATAACCTAAACTTTTTAAATGTAGCATTAGATTTAATCTAAAATTAAAAAGATACCATGAGGTATTAGCAATAATAATAATTTTTTTATTCATAATGTTTGTTACCGACCAATGCCATAATACATTACACCCAACTTTTTTAAGGTGCTAGGATCATACAAATTGCGTCCATCACAAATAACAGCATCGCTCAATTTAACTTTTAAATCTTCGAAATTTGGACTCCAAAAATTTTTCCATTCTGTCACTACGCATAAAGCATTCGCACCTTTTAATGCCTCGTCTTGAGTTTGGCAAAGTATTAGCCCCGCTTTGCCCTTATATATTTTTCGTGCCTCGTGCATGGCTTCTGGATCAAACGCTCTTACAATTGCACCAGCGTCAATGAGGGCTGCCAACAGTACACGACTCGGAGCATCACGCATATCGTCGGTTTTTTGTTTAAAAGAAAGTCCCCATAAAGCAAACGTTTTACCCTTAATATCCCCTTGATAATGGAGGAGTATTTTTTTAAATAGTAGTTGCTTTTGTCGATTATTAACGCTTTCAACGGCAGTTAATAATTCAGCATTATCACCATATTCTTGAGCTGTTTTTTCTAACGCTTTAACGTCTTTGGGAAAACAAGAGCCACCATAACCACAACCTGGATAAATAAAGTGATAACCAATACGAGTATCCGAACCTAGACCTTGGCGAACGTGTTCAATATCTGCACCAAATAATTCAGCTAAATTAGCCAATTCATTCATAAAGCTAATTTTAGTTGCCAACATTGCATTAGCTGCATATTTTGTCAGTTCCGCAGATCGCATATCCATTGCGATAACACGCTCATGGCTACGATTAAAAGGCGCGTAAAGAATCTTGAATAATTCAGCCGTTCTAGGGTTATCCGTACCAATAATAATCCTATCTGGTTTCATAAAATCTGCTAATGCAGAACCTTCTTTTAAAAATTCAGGATTAGAAACGACATCAAACTCACAGGCTTTTCCTTGAATTTTAAAACTGTCTTGAATAATCGTTCTGACTTTATCAGCCGTACCCACAGGAACTGTGGATTTATTGACAATAATACGATAATCACTCATGTTATCGGCAATAGCATTGGCAACGGCTAACACATATTGCAAATCTGCTGAGCCGTCTTCATCAGGGGGTGTGCCTACCGCGATAAATTGAAATAAACCATGATCAACTGCCTCTTTTATGTCGGTGGTAAATTTTAAACGCCCACTAGCATGATTTTCTTTAACCATCTCTTCTAAGCCAGGTTCATAGATAGGAATAATACCTTGATTACGCTGATCAATTTTTTGTTGATCTATATCCATACAGATAACCTCATTGACCACTTCAGCAAGACACGTTCCTGTTACCAGACCCACATAACCAGAGCCATAAATAGTAATGTTCATAATCTTAAAATTTAATGTGATAGAAATGTTTGTACCATGCCACAAAACGCGCAATACCTTCCTCAATAGTGGTTTGCGGTTGATAACCAACATCTCGAATTAAATCACTTACATCAGCAAAAGTGTGTTCAACGTCACCTAGTTGCAAAGGCAATAATTCCTTTTGAGTTGTTTTTCCTAACGCTTTTTCAATCAATTCAATATAAGTCAATCACTCTACAGGCTGACTATTGCCAATGTTATATATTTTCCAAGGTGCCTTACTGGAGGCAGGATCAGGTTTCTGTCCCGTCCATAGAGGATTACCTGAGGGAATATGATCTAAACAACGTACAACTCCCTCAACAATATCATCAATATACGTAAAATCTCGGCGATGTTTACCATAATTAAAGACCTTAATTGGCTGATTTTCGAGAATGGCACGAACAAACAAAAAAGGTGACATATCGGGTCTACCCCAAGGTCCATACACGGTAAAAAAACGCAGTCCTGTCGTAGGCAGTTGATATAAATGACTGTAAGTATGCGCCATTAATTCGTTGGCTTTTTTAGTCGCTGCATATAAAGAAACGGGGTGATCAACATTATCATGCACACTAAAAGGCATAGATTCATTAGCTCCATATACCGAACTGGAAGAAGAATAGACTAAATGTTTGATATTATAAGATCGACAGCCTTCAAGAATATTAAGGTAACCAACTAAATTACTATCTGCATAAGCATGAGGATTAGTTAATGAATAACGAACTCCCGCTTGAGCGGCGAGGTGTACTACATAATCAAAACCGTGTTTTGCAAATAAGTTATCTATTGCTGTTCTATCAGCAATATCCAGTTTAAAAAAAGTAAATTGCGAATAAGGTGTTAATTGTGCCAAGCGTGCCTGTTTAAGCTCTACTTCATAATAATCATTGAGATTATCGAGACCAACAACGCAATCACCACACTCCAGTAAATAATGAGCTACATAATAACCAATAAATCCAGCAACGCCTGTCACTAATATTTTCAATATGAATCTCCGTTATTTTTTGCAACTGCGAACACACTAAATTAAAATCCAGCAGTCAAATTTATTTTCTTTTTTTACACACAACTCCTATGTTAGCACTGGAAAATAAAGGTAAAAGTGGGAATTGAGTTCCTTCAACTGCTACAATTTCAAAGTAATTGGAAATATTTGTAATGACATTTTTGTAATTAAACCCCTTATGATCGTTTTGCTCTACTTTATGACTCATCCCAAAGGTTTGATCAATAAACTCTAACAAGGTATATTTTTGTATATTCTCTTTATTGTAACAACTAAGTATTAATTTCAAAATATACTTTATAAAAAATAACAATCCTATTTCATTTGGAACTGTAATTATTGCATATTGATTACAGCTCCTAGCCAATTTATCTAAATACACAGGAATTTCTTTTCTTGGCAAATGTTCTAAGGTTTCCATGCAAATAGCCAAGTCAAATTTTTCATTTTTACTATTGAAAGTATCTAATGAATTGCTAAAATATACTTGGTAATTTGGTTTGTTTTCCCATTTTTCTTTAAATATATCTAATCCATTTTCAAAGTTGGCATCATAACCTTCATATTTTTCTGGAGGATATGGAAGATAATTAATTGCTTTTCCATCATAACAGCCTAGTTCTATAACTGAAGCATACTGAATATTATGCGCTTCAAGTTTTTTTCTTAACCATAGATACCGTGCCTTCTTCAATTGTTCCCGATGCTATATAGTCGTACATACCAAGATAGGTATCCAAATCCGCGCCCACTTCATGCCTAAAACCGATAAAAAAAATATAAATAAGCCCCGTAAAAAATAGCATTACTTTTTGAACAGGCGCGTTTCTATGTATAGGTAGAAAAGAAAAAATAACGGGAAACGCAATTAAAAAAAAGTAAGCTATCATACGTTAGTTTCCAACCACGTTTGAAACATCAGCACATCCCATAAATGGTATTGCCAATTGCGCTGTCCTGAAAGGTGTTCTTGCCATTTTTGCCGTATGGGTTCTGGATGAAAAAAACCTTCATTACGCAAGCGTGTTGTATCCAATAAGGCTTCTGCCCAATCGCGTAAATCATGGCGTAACCAATCACCAATCGGCACACCGAATCCCATTTTAGGGCGTTCAATTAATTCTTTAGGTACATGACGGTATAACACTTGTCGTAATGCCCATTTACTTTGCCCATCACGCAGTTTCATCGACTGTGGTAACTGCCATGCAAATTCAACCACGCGGTGATCTAAAAAAGGTACGCGGGTTTCTAATGATACGCCCATTGCAGCCCTATCGACTTTGGTTAAAATATCATCGGGTAAGTAAGTCATGTAGTCCAATGCCATCATGCGTTCAATGTCGTTTAAACCTGTTAAATTGGGTAGTTCGCTCACTAAAGTAGGTAATGATAAGCCACCAAGAACTACGGATGCTGAATTAGCCCAATGGGTAATAAAGTGAGCGTACAGTTCATTAATATTGTTGTTGGTGAGTACGCCAGCCCCTTTATGCAGTTTATCACCGATATTAATGAGACGACTTGACTTGGATAAAGGAAGTAAGCCTGTTAAATTATTCCAATGCTTAGGTGACACACTCATAATGCCTTTTGCTAATAATCCGCGTAATGGCATAGGTAACAAAGCAATTTTATGCCAAAGTTTAGCTGTCATCCCATAGCGCGTGTAACCACAAAACAACTCATCCCCCGCATCACCTGATAATGACACTGTTACAGACTGTTTTGCTAGTTGTGAAACCAGAAAGGTGGGAATTTGCGAAGAATCTGAAAACGGTTCATCGTACAAACTAGGTAAGCTAGGAATCACCGCCATCGCTTGTGTTGCAGTGACATAAAGCTCGGTGTGATCTGTACCTAAATGTTGTGCAACGGCTTTAGCATGACCTGCTTCGTTATAACCGTTTTCATGAAAACCAATGGTAAAGGTTTTGACAGGACGAGATGATTGCGCCTGCATTAAGGCAACAACCGCAGACGAATCAACCCCGCCCGATAAAAAAGCACCTAAGGGTACATCCGCCATCATTTGTTGTTGTATTGCGTCCTTAAGCAAGACTTCTAATTTATCAACCGCCTGTTCAGCACTGCCTGTAAATGGCTTAGCAACACCTGATTTTGCCACTTGCAACCCTGACCAATACGCCGATTCTTTCGCTTCCCGTTGTTGTAAGGAGACGGTTAATAAACAACCTTGGCGTAATTTAGCAATGCCGTTATAGATTGAGTATGGTGCGGGGATATAGTTGTGGCGTAATTGCAAACTTAACGCGCCGCGATTAATGCTGTTTTCAAAGGCAGGATGTACTCGCAGAGCTTTTAATTCTGAACCAAACAAAAAAACTGCTTGTTCACCCTGACCTTGCCAACCGTAGTACAACGGTTTTTCACCAATCCTATCGCGTCCTAAAGTCAACTGCCGCGTTTGCTTGTCCCATACAGCAAAAGCAAACATACCAATGGATTTTTTAACCGTGGTTTCAATCCCCCACTCATCAAAACTGGCTAATAAGGTTTCTGTATCCGATTGTCCTCGCCAGTTAGGTGCATGGCTGCCAGTTTCTAACTCAGCGCGTAGCATTAAATGATTATAAATTTCACCGTTAAAGGCAATCACATAACGCCCCGACCCAGACAACATCGGTTGATGCCCCGCAGGCGATAAATCGACAATCGATAAACGCCGATGTACTAAACCTATGCCAGCCCCGTTATCACACCAAATGCCGCTATCATCAGGACCTCGATGGGTAATTCTATCGCCCATGCGTTGTAATAATTCAATGGAATCATTGAGTATGACAGAACTTACATAACCGACAAAACCGCACATCAGTTATTTCCCTTCATATCCTCAAGCAGGTAAATGCGTCCCTGAGGGTTTATTTTATTCCGTATTTCATGGATAGTTTTACATTCTTGCACTGACAGTCTCCTTTTTGTCCTTCATGAGTTCTTGATACACTGCTTCAAAACGCATTCGTGCTTTTTCTATTGAAAATTTAGCCATCACCCGTTCTTTAGCCCGTTGCCCCATCTCTTCACGCTGCTTTTCTGATAATTCAATTATCTGTGATAATGCACTAGCCAAAGCTTCACTATTTTCTTTCGCCACTACAATACCTGTATCGCCTAACATCAAAGCGGCATCACCGACATCCGTACTAACACAGGGCAAAGCCATTGCCATTGCTTCACTCAATGCGTTTGGAAAACCTTCGCTACACGAAGATAAACAAAAAACATCCATAGCAGATAAACAAACCGCTACATCTGAACGTTCTCCGAGTAATACGAAGCGATCATTATGGTTAGTTTTATCAATCCAAGATTGCAATAGAGTATTGTCCGCAGTTAAATTATGCCCTACCATTAAAAAGTAAACATTAGCGTGCTGCTCTGCTATTAATGCAGCCGCACACACAAAATTAGGATAATCTTTGATAGGATCGAAACGACCTAAACTCCCGATTACGATGGCATCACTTGAAAAGCCACATTGTAGGCGTAATATTTCCCGCTGTTCTGTAGATGAAACTAGATGAGAAAAACTTAAACCATTCTGTATAACTATCATGCGACTAGCATCATAACCTTTCTCTATGTGATTTTGTCTGGCAGCCTCAGCAACACATATAATTTTATTGGGAATCGACGTAGATAGTAATGCGCATAACGTCCTTATCACCAATGTAATAATTGAATATTTATGAATATCTGTGCATCTAATTCCCCAAATTATTCTGCGATGCCCAGCCAAATAAGCGGTTAAACCACCTAACAAGTCTGCATGATACATCCACGTTTGCACAATATCAGGATGCAATAAGCGAATTTTTTTAATTAGCTGTGCCAACTTTATTGGTAACATTAATGAAAAACTGGCTTCTAAAGTGCAAACCTCAATATCTAAATTTTGTAATTGCTCGCCTACTTTGCCAAGTTTTGTTAGTGAAATAACGCAATGCTGATAATTGCTATTATTTTGAGATGATTCAATAAGACGCTTGAGCATTAACTCTGCGCCACCTGTGTCGAGACTTGTAATTATATGAAGTATTTTCAAGTGTGTTGTCTCCATTTAGTAAATACTGCACGGTTATTACGCTCAATTTTTCTTGGAGATGTCGCATAGGCAGCCAATAACAACAAGCCCCAAGCAGGTAGGTGGTGTCTAGTTGACGTTCCCCAGTTAATCGTGCCTATTGACCAAATTGTTTCCATAACTAAATACGCAACAAAAATAAGAAATAATGCGTTACGTTGCGGAGCAGACGCAATACGAATAGTTTTCCAAGCTCGCCAAATTAGCCATCCACGCAATACATTTTCTAGCAAGACAACAACGTCACTAGCAGCAGAAATATGCCAAGGAAATGGCTCGAATAAATATTGAACAAATGAAACTTGCATAAATAAGAGTAAGCTACCAAGACCTGCACCTTGGGATTCTGATTTGTAATGCGTTCTTGCATCGATACTCAATAGCCCTTGTTGATAGGTATCAATTGAAGTGACAATCCCCCCCTCTAAATCGTAAGCGTTCTCTCCAAAAATGATGAATCCATATCCCAAAACGCAGGCAGCAACAACGCCCAAAGGGATGATTTTAAGCCATGAAACTCTTTTCCCTCGCAGGGAAGTCAAAAGCAAAGTACCCGCTAACAAAAAAATCCCACAAGACATTAATGCACCATGTAGTGAACCAGCACCCGCAACAGCGAAAAGCAATGTAAACCAATGCTTAATATTTTTACGCATATAAATTTGTAATACGGCATAGATAGCAATATTCACAAAAAGCAACTGATAGGGTTCGCGTAAAGTAACGCTGGTCAGGAAAATCGAAGAGGGTAATAAAGCGTAAATAAGCATTGCTTTAGCTTGCATTTTTTTTTCAACAGAAAGAAGACGCATACAGCTTGCTAATATCTGAGCAGATACAAGCCAAGCAATGCAAGATAGAAAACTTCCTAGAAAAAGTGAGTCTGTTATGAGCCAATAAAAAAAACCAAGGACATTTACATAAGGAATAGGACCTATATGAAAATCATCAAAATCGAGATTTTGGGAAACAAAAGATGCGTGGAGGTGCGCTCCCTGAGCATCAAACTCAGCTCCAAAACTAGGTCCAAAAAATCCATTCCAGATGGCAATACAAAGTCTTAGAAAAAAACCTAATATACTGAAATGATTCATTCAACTCTCATTCGGTATTACTAATAACGTCATTTTTATACATCAATTATAAGTTAGACAATTACTGTTTTATAGCAGTAACCAAGCCGTTATCCTTTTTGGTATGAAAACGCAACCTAAAACCACCCACACTTTCCAATCTAATAAGTTATACTTTAATGCTTGCAGGATACTCTTAATTGCAGCAACACGCTCACCTGCAAGGATTTGATACATTGCCAAAATTCGATAAATAAAGGCGAGATGGCTAGGGCATCTTGATTTTATATCTTCCCCAAATTCTGATAAGTATTCATTAACTCCGATCACCCACCCGTCTGCATTTTTTGCTCGATTATATGTACGCCGATCAGTTGAATCGGTATGCACAATACCCAATGTTTCCGCTAAATAATAAAAAGAAAATTCACGAAAAATCTTATGCCAAATTATATTTGTCATATATTGTGAGGTTACTTTATAAGGAATGCGCTGAAACACATCACGTCGAACAAAAGGCAGGAAGTCGCCAATAAATGGCTTACATATAATATCATCATAATGAAGTATAGTTTTTCCATTAAATATCCAACTATTTCCTTTGTTGCTGTTAGTTGATGTATCTTTTTGATTCGCTAGAATAATAGCCACTTTGTCTGTTAAAATAGAAATTTTTGATACAAAAGACTGTACAGCATTTTGAACCAACTCATCATCAGAGTCTAGGAATATAATATAATCACCTGTTGATTTTTCAATCGAATTACACTGCGCCTTGTACATTCCACGATTTTCTTCAAACTTGAAATATTTAATTCTATTATCACTAAAAGAATCTATAACTTTATTTGTATCATCAGTTGAACCATCATCTGTAATAACAATTTCATAGTTCTGATACGTTTGGTTTAATACAGAATTAATCGCCCTACCAATACACCAAGCTCTATTGTATGTGGGTATAATTACACTGATAAGTGGTGATGATTGACTATTTACCATTAAAAACCTCTTGAATAACGCCGATGTATTTTGACTTCATTCTATCTATATTAAAATTTGAACGCGCATGATTCGATATTTCCATTTTAAACGTATCACTATTTGAATAGTGAGATAAAGTATTCAAAACAGCAGCAACAAACGCATCTGCATCTCCAACAGGAACTATTGTGCCGAAATGACCATTATCCAATGTTTCGAAAAATGCTTTTGTTGATTGCGTTGTAACAACGGGTACACCACATGCCAAAGCTTCCATTATTACATTTGAAAAACTTTCATAATGGGAGGTTAGTAAAAAAACATCTGCCATTTTCATGAATTCCTCCACATTATTTTTCCAGCCAAGTAGATAAATTCTTTCTTCAAGTCCCATATCGTATATTAAATGACGTAAGCTTTCTTCATTAGAACCAACTCCGATTATAAATAGATAAGCAGTTGGTACAGATTCGAGAATACGAGGAAATATCTCGATTAAGAATCTTTGATTTTTATTATCATCGAGCCGTCCTACATTTAAGAGCCGTATGCCATCAACAAGATACCGAGAATCTAACTGAGGTGTTTTTTCTAAATAATGCGTAGGAAAATAAAATCTATTTACATCAATTCCATTATAAATAATATCAGTTGTTTTTTTGACTCCCAAGTTATCCCGAAGATAGTCTTGCATTGCCTTTGAAATAACAATTACTTTATCTGCTCGATTATAAACAAAACGCAGTAATGACTTAACAACCCAACGTAACCGCCGAGCATAGCGGTTAAAGCGAAAAAAATCATCACTAATTGTATGTTCCGCTGTTACAAGCTTGGCTTTGCGCCCACTGAGTATATTAGCAAAAAACACAATGATATTATTTCCATCTATAAAACTTAATATCACCTCGTAATTCTCTCGTCTTAAAATGAGCGATAACGAAACAATGCGCTTGGCAAATCTGTACATTTTATAGCCGATACTACACTCTGCTGAATTATCACTATTAAGTGTATATATCTTAATTTGTTCTGGTACTGGATAAGAAATAGCTCGATTATACAGTATAAGCTCAATATCAAATAACTTATTCAAGTCGGGCAACAGCTCGGCAACTATACGTTCACAACCAGCACCATGTAGCGTCGGAATAACCACTGCAAGTCGAATTTTCTTCACTCAAACATCTCTCTCAATGTTACAAATTTAACATTTGATTTTCTATTTATATAGTCTAATAAATTAAGAAGTTTATTTTTTGTTGACTCATTTTTTAACTCCCAATAATGGGTAGCAATTGTAAATGGCAAATCAAATTCGTAAAAAATATCGAAGTCCCGAATCATTTTTTCTAGGGGAATCGAATCCTTAAATAAGTAACCAGCACTTTCAACCACCATGCCATTATTAAATGATTTAGAATAAACAATGTTATAACGAACTTTGAAATAGAACCTATTACTATAATGGTGAAGCCAAGAGAGTGATAGCTGTGTGTCGATATTTTTCAACGGAAAGGCTCGCTGAACATATTTTAACCCAACCGATGCTATCGCTTTGAGACCTTCTGCTGAAATTGCATTATCTGGCGGAACGAATACATCAACTGTTTGCTCAAACAGATTGTCTATTTCAAGTTTTGCACGATTTGTCTTTCTTTTTAAATTATCTAAGTCATTATCGGAGTATTCCGCAATAAGCATCTTATCTTGAATCCTATACTGGTGATTGCAACCATGTAAAGCTAATGAAATTTGTCCAGATGTTATTTTTTCTTGCAGGTAGGCAACTAATTCATCATTTCCCCGTATTGGATGCTCAATTGTTCCTGTTTGATGAAATGCGAATTCTCGATTAGGAAGAATGTGCTTTTCAGATTCAACCATAAATGGAGTCACTGCACAGGTAATGGGAAAGGAAATATTAGTCCAAGCTTGCTCCAATTCCGCAGGTGTTGTGAAATATGAAATATCGTCATCTCTAATAGCGACTTTCATTAATCACCTCTGGGTCATTAATATATTTTTTAGGGAGGCATAATAAATCACTCGCAAAACCTTTCTTAGAAACGGAAGATATATTAAAAGTATATACCTCTGGAGAGTCATTCATTATTTGGTAAATATTATAATCAGAAAGCAGATTTATTATATCTCGCATTGTTTTATCTGGATTGTCATGATAATTTGATTCAAATTCAAAAATAATAACTGGTTTACACTTTCGGATTGTTTTAACTGCGCCCAATAAAATTTGGTATTCGTGACCTTGTGTATCTATTTTCATAACACTGACATCATCTTTAGTGTTATCCTCTAAAAATTTATCTATAGTTGTTATTTCAACCTTTATTTTATTGTAATTATCGCCTAAATCTGCATTTTGTTGAATACTTGATAAACCTCGATTATATGATGTTTTATTTTGAGAGCAAAATTTCACATATCCACACTGATCACCAATTGCCAATGAATAAGCGAATATATTTACTATACTATTTAGGTTGATATTCCTTATAAGCTGATTGTACACAAATGGATTCGGCTCAAAACTAATACATTGCGAATTTTTAAAACTACTTGCAATATATAGTGAGTGATAGCCAATGTTTGCTCCGACATCAAGAAACACACTTTTTTCTTTTGACATAAAACAAGAAATAATGGATGTTATATGAGGTTCCCATTTCTTTGAACTAATAATTTCATCCTCAAGATGCCCAGGTCTTTCTAAAATCATATTAAATGAGCGATCTTGTGTTTCTATAGTAATAAATCGATAGGAAAAACTTCCTTTAATAATAGAAAGTCTTAAAAAATTACAATGAACAATATATAGCCTATAAAACATTCTAAAAACAAAATATTTCATTGGTAAATATATTTTATATATGCCTTTAATAAATATCTTAATAAAATTTTTAATCACATTATACCTGCCTATCTTTAGAGTTAATCCGAGCCTCTACCACAATATGCGTACAATTATTCTCAGCCGCCATATATCCTATACGTTGGTATAAATTCCATATTAACTTTGTCATCGCCGAAGCATTAAGGGTATAAATTCTATTTACAACGATTCTACGGATTAAACTAACACTCCAAGATATTTTGTGAATAAAATAAGTATTCTCAATTTTGAATTCATTCATCTGCAAAGTTTCTTGTAAAAGCTGTAAAGAATAATGTCTATAGTGTTTTTCGTTAGTCGGAACGTTTATCGCTGGCACGCTTATATATAAGCGTCCGTCTGGGGTAAGCCGATTTTGGACATCAGTCAAGAAATCACTGATTATTTCATCTGGAATATGCTCCAGCACTTCAATAAGTGTTATTGCATCAAAGCTGCCTTTCATATCGGCGACATTATTGCTGAAGAAAGTTTCATGATCATTCAACAACTTTGCAAAAAGTATTGCTTTTTCACACAGGTCAATTCCAGTATAAATATTTTTTAATTCTTTGTTTTTACTACAGATAAAAGATAAAAGTCGCCCATCACCACACCCTACATCTAAAATTGATAAAGGATTTTGATTTACAATAAGTGTGGAAATAAAATCCATGTAAGTTAAATAATCTAGCCCCCATGCTAACGATTGACCAAGAGTAAAACCGTATTTTTTATCTAAAATAGGCAACCAATGATATGGAAACGCATATTGCGCCGCTTGTAAGTGGAATTTCGTATCCATTAATAAATCTCCCGAGCATAATAAAGCCGAATTACAAAGATATAAACAATTAAATTAATTAAATAAATAATTGATGTTGATAATGCTATTCCTGTTATATTAATCCATCTTATAAAAATAAAATTTAATCCTATTTTAACAGTTAAATCTATAAGAAATATTAACAATAATCTTTGGTTTATACCCATTGCAAATATTAGACGCACAAGTAGCGAACCAAGTAAGTAGAATGGAATTTGAAGAGCATACATTTTCTGAATTTTAGCTACAATTAGCGTGTCTTTTTCGGTAAATGAGCCTCGTTCAAAAATAAAACGAATTAGTGCTTCAGAAAAAAAATAGATAAAAATGGTTAATGGGATTGAAACAAGTAAAATCAGTTTGCTGTAAGTTTTAATCGTATGAATCAACCCTTCCCAGTCTTTAACAGCAAGCATCTTGGAAAAGTACGGCAATACCGCTGACCCAAGAGCCATTGTTCCAATACCAAGAATCATCACTACCAGTTTATTTCCGTAGTTTAAAGCTGAAACACTTCCACTATCAAGCATTGCCGCCATTGTTTGATCAACCAAAGTGGTACTACTCATCAGTATCGCCCCACCTACCATCGGTAAATATTGGCTAATAACCTTCCGAAACTCAGAGGTCATACCATACCAACGTGGACACAATTTTATTTTGAGGCGTTTTAAAGCTATGCCTAGAAGGCAACACTGAAAGATAAATCCTACGACTGTTCCAACCGCCAGCGAAAAAACACCATAACTATCACCAAAAACCACAAGAAATACCATAACTGTCACTGGTAACATAATCGGTGTGAATGCAGCCAGCGCAAAGCGTTCTCCTGCATGCAAAATAGCAGTCCATATCGTAGTTACACCACTAATAGCTAACACAGGAAGTAAAATAAAAAAAAGTTTTTCGGTTAATATTCGTTTCTCAGCACTGAAGTTTGAAGCCAAATAAGGCATGATAAAATGAATTAATGTAGCGAATATTATACTTGCTGCAATAAGAAGCAATCCGCTCCACACCATGACACTAGAAAAAAGTCGTTGCGCAGGATCACTTCCTTGCTGCTCCCTTACTTGTATATATACAGGTATTAACGCAGCATTAAATGAACTAGCTATAACATTTACACCAAATGATGGTAATAAAAAAGCGATAAGAAATACATCTAACGCATCTCCCCTACCAAATTGGTGAGCTATCTGTAAATCTTTTAGCATTGCTGCCAAACTCACAATCAGGCTGAACCCACCAGTAGTAATCAATGCAGCAAAAATTTTACGATTATTTGATGCTTGAGACCAGACTGCCAGTCGTTGCCAATAACAAACTACGGAGAACTGGCTATTAATCATTATTTATTCCATTTCAGTAAAAATATTTCGAATCAATGAGTTATGTTTTTAGCTCCTAAAATAGAAAATTTTTCTTAAAAATCTAGGTAGTGACAAAAATGAGTGGTTGGAATATAAACCTAGGTTTTTATTCCTTCTCATCAAAATATAAAAATCACTCAACGCTTAGAACTACCATTTTTCGTATTCGCCACATAATATTCAGTCGCTTCATTTAAACCCTCAGCGACTCGATGTGTGGGTGTATAACCTAGGTGCTGTTGGATTTTATCAATACTGGCTTGCGAATGACGTACATCTCCGTTTCTAAAATCACGGTAGCTTGGTTCCGCGGTGGCAATGGCTGTGTTGGTTTTGGCAACACGGTCGCGTATCAGTTTAAATAATTCATTCAAGGTGGTGCGATCGCCTAAGGCAACATTGTAGATTTGATTAATTGCTTCTGGGTTGGTAGTGGTAGCAGCGAGTATATTGGCCTGCACGACATTGGCAATGAAACAAAAATCTCGGCTGGTTTCACCGTCACCATTAATAAATACGGGTTCTGAATGTAATAACGCGCCATACCATTTGGGAATGACTGCGGCATACGCACCGTTGGGGTTTTGCCGTGAACCAAAGACGTTGAAATAACGTAAGCCTATGAACGATAAACCGTAACAACGTCCGAATACGTCGGCATAAAGTTCATTGACATATTTGGTAACGGCATAAGGTGATAGCGGTTTGCCGATAATATTTTCAACTTTGGGCAACGCAGGATGATCGCCATAAGTAGAGCTGGAGGCAGCATAAACAAAACGTTTAACGCCAGCATCACGACTGGCGACTAACATATTTAAGAAGCCTGTAATGTTGGCACTGTTGGTGCGTATGGGGTCTTCTAAAGAACGTGGCACACTGCCTAAAGCGGCTTGATGTAGGACGTAGTCCACGCCATTAACGGCTTTGTAACAACTGTCTAAGTCGCGAATATCGGCTTCGTGAAAACAAAACCGCTGCCATTGTTCGGGTGAAACCAATGCTTGTACTTGTTGCAGATTTTCTTTGAAACCTGTTTCAAAGTTGTCCAGCCCGATAACGTGTTGATTTAATTGAAGCAGGGCTTCTAGTAAGTTAGAGCCAATAAATCCCGCGACACCTGTGATTAGCCATATTTTAGGATTGAGTCGCAATGTGTCTTGCGTTTGTGAATAGAGTGTTTTCATAATCGCCATAGTCGAATGCCTGCTGCTGCAAATTGTGTTGGGTCACAAAGTCCTTTAACATCAATAATAACAGGATTTTGTTTTAATAACGCCTGATAATTGATGGGGTTAAAGGATGCAAATGTTTTATGGGCAACAGCAACCACTATTGCTTCGGCGGGTGCTAATTCATTGAGTGGAATTAACGGTATATTGTAGTCTTCTATCGCTTCATGCACATCGGCTTCAGGATCACACACTTGTACGTTGATACCAAACGATTGCAATTCACGGATGACATCAATCACTTTGGAATTGCGTAAATCGGGGCAGTTTTCTTTAAAGGTTAAACCAAAAACGGTTATTGTGCATTTGCTGACATCATGTCCTGCATGAATTAGTTGTTTTATGGTTTGTTGTCCGATATACGCGCCCATGCCATCGTTAATGTGCCGCCCTGCAAGAATAACTTGTGGGTGATAACCTAGCATTTGCGCTTTGTAGGTTAGATAGTAAGGATCAACACCTATACAGTGTCCACCGACTAGACCTGGGTTAAATTTGAGAAAATTCCATTTAGTTCCTGCTGCTTCCAATACGCTTTGAGTGTCGATACCCATGCGGTCGAAAATTAACGACAATTCATTCATCAAGGCAATATTCAAATCGCGCTGGGTATTTTCGATGACCTTAGCAGCTTCGGCGACTTTAATAGTTGCCGCTCTGTGTACACCTGCGGTAACGACAGATTCATAGACAGCCGCGACTATGTCTAATGTATTGGCATCCTGCCCTGCGACTACTTTAGTGATTTTTGTAAAGGTATGTTCTTTATCACCTGGATTAATACGTTCTGGGCTGTAACCTACGGTAAAATCGCTGCCATTTTTAAGTCCTGAAACGCGTTCTAAAATAGGGACACAAATTTCCTCTGTTACACCTGGATAGACGGTGGATTCATAAACGACAATATCGCCTTTTTTAAGAGCGCGGGCAACGGTTTCCGAGGCACGTTCCATCAGCGTTAAATCAGGTTGATGGGCATCATTGACGGGTGTGGGTACTGCGATGATATGAAAATCTGCCTCTGCAAGCGTTTTAATATCAGAAGTGAATATAATCGAAGAGCTTTCCAACTCTGTCATTATGACTTCATTGGTTCGGTCAATACCAGAACGCAACTCGTTAAGCCGCGCTTCATTAATATCAAAGCCAATCGTTCTTGCTTGTTGACCAAAAGCCACGGCAACAGGCAAACCTACATAACCTAAGCCAATGACAGATATTTTTCGTGTGTGCATAATTTTTGATTGTTATTGTTGGCTATGTCGCCGTTATTTGTCGAACGGTTTTACTTAGGTTTAACAGCGCGTCAATCAGACAGCTGTTTGAATAAACCTTTGTTGATCTGTTTCTAATACTAAGCAGGTCAAAATACCTGATAGATACGCGCCTGTATCAATGCCAATTCTATTAGGTAGTCGTTCGGGTGTTGCTGTTATTGTGTGACCATGCACAATGATTTTTTCAAACGGTTTTTTAAAACCGATAAATTCATCACGAATTTGTAACAAATCTTCAGGGATTTGTTGGGCTAGCGCGTAATGGGGATTAATCCCTGCGTGAACAAAAAAATAACAACCCAAAGAATAAGATAGGACGGTTTTACTTAAGAATTGATAATGTTCGTGGGGTAGTTTATCAGAGAATTGTTTTTGTAGCTGTTTAAAATCGTCTGGTTTGGTTGGTATTTTAGCGACGTGAACGCCGTAATTGGCAAACGTTGCCATGCCGCCATAAGATAGCCATGCTCTAGCAATACTGTCTTCTGTTAAAAAATCTAGTAAGGTTTGTTCATGATTACCCCGCAAAAAAACGTATTCAACAGCGTCTTTCCGATGATTGATTAGAAACTCAATGACTTCTTTGGAGGATGCTCCACGATCAATAAAATCACCCAGATAAATAACGATAATTCGCCCGATAAAACCGTGCATATCTTCTTCAATCTGTGTAGTCAGTTGTTTGAGTAATTCATAGCAACCGTGAATATCGCCGATACAGTAAACGCGGGTGTTCTCAGGCAAACTAGGGGCTGGATAAGGTTGAGTAGCGGTGAGCCGTAACAGCTTAGTGATTAATTTTTTCAAAGGCTAAACGAATATTTTGAATGATGACTGGGTGTTTGTTTGCTAATAAATGAGTGATAAGGTTTAAACGTTCTTCATTGTAAACACAACTTGTTAAAAAAACCTTAGGTTCTAGCGTCCACGCATTGATAACTTGTATGCGCAACAACTCTGCATCGTCTTGGGTAAATGACGAAAATAACATTAGGCACAGGTTTAAGCGCGAAATTAAATAACCTGCTTCACTAGGTCCAGTCATGATGGATAAAAGCAAAGTTTTAGCTACTTTTTCAACGGGTTGTTGCAATAATAACTGCACGATTGCCAACCGATACCATAAATACGCATTAGCTGGCGATTGTGACAGTGCGTACTCTATGGTTTGTTCGGTTTTTTTTAGTGTTTCGAGTCCTGCTGTGTTGCTGAGACCTTGTAATTGAGCTTGATTAAAAAGCAAGGTGCTTAAATCGGCTGAGTAGTGAGGGCTGTCATTCAGCTTAATACTGATCTCAGCGATGTCAATCAAATGAGCCAGCTGTGCAGCGTTGAGTTTATTTTTAGTGTTGATTTTTTTAATGCCAAAATCAACAGGAATATGCTTTAAAGCGGCTCTTACACGCGTAAGAGCTGCGGTAAATACGCCGATACTGACTAGCAAAATCAATAAGGCGACAGTTTTTTCAAGATAAACGTGTCGCCTTATTGTTGATTTTGAACGGTGGTTAGTTAGAATAGTACTCACCGTATTTACTGTATTGATAGTAAGCCCCTGAACCACCATAACTGTAACTATTGCTGCCGTATTGCTTTAAATCGACTTGCTGCAAGACAATGCCAGCCAGATTAGACTGACTTCTCAATAATTGCTCAAGCCCTGACTTTACCACTTTACGCGGCGTTGTATCCCACGCGACCACAAAAATAGTTTTATCGACTAAAGCGGATAAAACGCGAGCATCGCTGACCGCTAATACAGGTGGAGTATCAAAAATAATTAAATCAAATTTGTTGTGCAGTTCCGCTAATAGGTTACTCATGCGTTGTGAGGCAAACATATCTACAGGGTTAATGTACTCACCATTGCCTTTAGGCATAATCATTAAGTTAGATTTTTCGTCTTTATACATAAATTCGCTGATATTATTGTCATGCGACATGATTAAATCAGTTAGCCCTTGCGCTGTAGTGGATAGTCCTAATTTTTTTTCAATGGTAGGTCGTCTAAAGTCAGTATCAACGACAATGACTTTTTGTCCTGCGATAGCCGCACTTCGAGCGAGTAATAACACTAATAGACTTTTTCCTTCTCCTGGAATAGAGGAGGTGACTACCAATGATTTGACGGGCTTATCAGGGTTTGAGAGTGTTAAGGAAATGCGTAGCGCACTGACTGCCTCGCCTACGCTGGAATTAGGTTTATCAATTAAATAATCGTAAGGGGCTATTTTTTTATTGGTTTTAGGAATTAAACCAATAGCGGGATAGCCCAAATAGTCTTCAATTTCTTTGGGTGTTCTTAAACCAGGATGCAAGGCTTCCAATAAAAATACCAACGCAGAAGCAAGCCCTAACGCCAATAAAATAACAACAGCGAACAGAGTATTTTTCTTGGGAAATGACGCGATAGAGGGAACTTCTGCGACAGAAATAACGCGCGCATCCGCTTCTTCCATGCCTTTGCTGGAAGAGGTTTCTTTAAATCGATTCAGGAAAGTTTCAAACAAAAGTTTATTGGAATTAGCTTCGCGCTCTAAGGCGTGTAACTGCACTTCTTCTTTACCGTGATCGCCTGAGGTGCTACGACTGGCAGACACACTACCTTGTAGACTCGCTTCACGCGCACTGGCAATATTCATTTCATTGCGTAAACCTGCGGCAATTTTGCTAATTTCCGCTTTAATTTTACCCTTCAACTCAGTAATCTCAGCATTAACACTAATGAGTTTTGGATGTTTTGCACCCATTTCAGCCGACATTTCCGATAGTTTGCGTGCCAATTCTGTTTCTTGTCCGCGTAAGTTTTGAATGAGTGCAGACGATAATACTTCGCTAGCGGTTTCAATTTCTGCACCGTTATTAAGTAGTCGAGTCACTTGTGCTAAACGAGCTGACGCTTCTGCTTTTTGAGCTTTAGCAATAATTAACTGACTGTTAATTTCTGACAGTTGCTCACCTGCTAATCCCGTTTCTTTGTTAGCACCATGTACTAAACCGTGATCTACACGATAATATTCAACCGCTTTTTCAGAACTTGCCACTTTAGCGCGTAAATCGCTTAATTGATTATTTAACCAAGAACTGGCTTTTTCAGTCGCTTCAAATTTGGCTTCTAACTGCCCAATGATATAACTATCGGCGTGGGTATTGGCAAGTTTAGCGACAAGTTTCGCATCCAAAGATTCAAAGGTAATGCCAATAACTTGTGAGCCTCTAATGGGAGCGACTTTTAATTTACTGACATAAATGTCCGTAGCGGTTGCCATTACTTGATCTTGTTTTTCTTCATCGGTGAGCATCTCTTGAATTTTCATCAAACCCAGTGTTTCTTTCATGTCATCGGATAGCCAGTTTTTCGGACTTAACGCGCTAAAAAAACCATCTTCTTTTTTTGCAAGACTGGGATTGAATTCAACTAAATTCAACAAGCCCAGCTTAGTAATAACTTTTTTTGCTAAGCCACGCGAAAGCAATACTTCCGCCTCGCTTTGAACACCCGACGCATTAGTGACATCGCCACTTAATACGGCTTCCACATCAACGACTTGCGATTTAGGCGCGCCCACCAAAACCTTGGTGTCGGCAGTGTAGCGAGGAATAAGTTGAAATACGACTGTTGAACCAGCGATGCAGACAAAAATAACGACCACAAAAAATAGTCGGCGGTGTAGCCAGAAAATATGAAAAATATTACCTAAGGATATACTGTCTTCATCCTGAATAGATGAATCACTGTTGCTAAGCACGGTGGGAGTGTTGCTTGATAGCATAATTTTTCTTGTCTGGGCAATGATTAAAAATTAAAAGAAGCGTTCGTCAACGCGAATAATATCACCTGGTTGCACTGATTCTTCTAACTTAGTTTCAATTTCCTTTTGCTCAGGGTTACTCGCATGAATTACATAAACAGCAGATTCTTTAGCGCGGTAACTGAAACCACCCGCAATGGCAACTGCGGTAAGATAGCTCATGCCGCTAACGTAAGGGTAGGAACTGGGGCTTTTTACTTCGCCTAAAATATAAAAAGGACGGTAATTCAACACTTGAATCGCTATTTTTGGATTTAATAAATAATCAGGGCTTAGTTTTCCTTTTAACTTATTTTCAAATTCATTGAGTGTCAAGTTTTTAGCCGCAATCGTACCTATTAGGGGTAAAGACACATTGCCAGTACCATCAACCGTATATTCTCCGTTCATATCTTCTTGATTGAAAATAGTTATTTTTAATTTGTCCCCGCTACCTAAGTGGTAGGATGCGGTGCTTCCTGTTGCTTCTGAACTTTCAGCCCATAAGAGAGTAGTACATAGACCACAAAATAGCAAGCATAAGACACTAACTAAAACGTGGTGATTGCGAGTTTTCATTTAATCCACCTAAATATCAAAAAGAAGCACAAAAAATATGGCAGATAATACACTGGCTAGGCATATAGAATCAACAAATGCGCTAGACTTATGGTCACACGATTACCCACAACTTCCCACAATGCGGTACAGTAAGATAATTTGAACTAACAAACCGATGATAGCAATGAACTGGATACAACAGGAACTGGGGGTCTGTGCTTGGGCGACACGAGACGTGTTGCGAGGTTGTACAAG
>SHZH01000011.1 GCA_009692385.1 Gammaproteobacteria bacterium
AGGGTGCATTTGTTTTTTTTAGACCTCACTCCCTACTGATTTGTTGGATGGATTTAACCTTGATCATTTACGATCGTTACACACCCCTGAATACAACAACGTTTGCCACACATTTCATTTCTTAAAATTTTACAAAAAAACCTGTCAAGCTTTTTACACTTTTTTTAAAATAATTAGTATTTTGCTGAATGGTTACGAAAAAGTTTATGATATTTACCTGGCTGAATTGATTACAAAAACCATGCTTTTTCCAGGTGTGATAGAGGTTCTAACTCATTTAAATCAAATTAATAAATCATGGGGTATTGTAACAACTAAAAAGAAAGATTTTGTCCAAAAAATCATGGGGGAATTCCCTATTTTAAAGACTGATTACTTAGTGTGTGCTGATGATGTTAAACATAAAAAGCCAGACCCAGAAGGCTTATTATTAGCCGCAGGAAAATTAGGAATAAAAAATTTAGGCACGATAGTATATGTTGGCGATTTACAATCAGATATCACCGCTGAAAAAGCAGCCACTATGAGTTCAGCCTGTGCAACCTATGGATATTGTAATATAGCCGATGCAATGACATGGGATGCTGATTACTACCTAGATAATATAACGAATTTATTATCAAAGTAAATTAGCTTATTTTTTAAAAGGATTAAATTCAACAATTGGTGCTAAAGAATCCCCATTCTTATACTTTATATAGTTGGCAATAATATTGGCTATGGGTGCTAAGATAATCAGCAAAATAATTTCAACTAAGTAATTAGCTGCCGCAAATTTCAGTAACTGGGGTAGCGGATATTGATATAACCCATTAAGTAAAGTCGTGATCCCTAAGAATATTCCATCACCAATCGCAGAGGCCGCAATACTTCTTAGCCAGAATGACTTTCCTTTTAAAAGCACTTTCCATTTTGAAATCAATTTGCTATTAAGCGATGTTCCAATATACATGCCAATTAAATAAGCAAAGTAAACCCTTGGCATAATACCAAAGACTTGTTTATAGCTATCCCATGTTGTTGCACTATTAAATTCATTCGGATCAGGTAAGTAAGCTAAAAACGAAATAGCAAGGCAAAACACACATTGCGCAATTAAGGAAATCCACAAAATTTTCCTTGCCATATAGTAGCCATATATTTCAGCAATAATATCCATTGTTATTAATGCAAAAGGTAACGCTATCATGCCAGGATTGCTAATAATATGGAAAAAGAAGACTAATTCTTTCTCCGAATTTAAATAGGCGAGCAACATAAAAATAGTATAGAGAGATGCTAAAATTAATAGCACATTTTGACCAAAATTTTCTTTTTTCATAAATTTCCTCAAAGTTTACGCAGTTAGACTTATTGCTTCAATTCCACAAAGAATTTCAAATATCAATGTATTATACTTAATGGCCATGTGAAATATGCAAAATCTTTTTTAGTAATTTTTTACGTAAGAGAATATAAAGTGTAGAAAGTAAAAAAGCAAAAGCAATAAATACTAAAATGTTAAATGCAGAAGTACTCAGTTTAATCAAAGGGGGTCAAATCTTGACTTAACACAATTAAGATGAATGTGTTAAGTCAAGATTTGACCCCTCATTCTTAATTTCAATCTTATAACCATATACTTCAGAAACAATATCTGCAATTGCATATGAAAGCGGAAAGAGAAAAATCGCACCAGTTTCCAGAACATTGCCAATAGCCACCATTTTATAGACCATTAAATAAGCGGTTACCCAGCCTGTCAAATAAATCATTGCTAATAACAGCAACCATTTATATTGAGGCTTCGTACATTTTGTGGCTATTTTATCAAGTATAACTGTTCCTTCATCAATGAAATTGGTACGATATTCTACACTAATTTTGAATTAAGGTGAAATTTATGATGACTTCTAACGATCCTAATATTAGCTCTGCTGAAATGACTGCTTATTGGAGATCCTTGTTTCCACAATTTAGCGAAGATTTAGTCAGTCTTAAACTTACAAGTCCATCAGGTATAAGTAAAGCTAAAGAATTTGAAACAAAATTTTCTTATCCCCTCGTAGGACGCAAGGTCAGTGTCAGGGCAGGGTTTATTCTAGAGAATATTATCCGTCTTTTATCCAGTGGAAAATACGATTCCTGTATTTCTTTTGCCTCAGGATTTTCCCTTCTTACGCATGTAGCTGCTCAAAAATTAGCAGAGAAAGGCATTAATAATATTACTTTTATTGATTCAGATTTACCGAATATGATAGATGAAAGAGGAAAAAGAATAGAAAAAATTTCAAGTGAAATCTTATCTAAGGAGCATGCGAAAAAAATAAGCTTAGTATCACTTGACTTAGAAACTGCTTGTAAAAAAAATCAATCCTTCAAAGAGTTATTTCCGACTTGTAAACGCCCGCTGTTTATTATTGAGGGTGTTATTTACTTTCTCAGCCAAGAATGTGTGAAATGGATCATTAGCAATGTCGCTCATTATGAAAATGCTGCAATGATATTTGACTATTGGCCAGAAGAAGGGGTCGGACAAAGTATGTGCTTTAAAAGAGTCGTAGACTCCTTAAAAGGTTTTATTCCAGAGAATATAAAAAGCTTTTGGACTGCACAGAATATTAGTCAATTAAGATCATCTTTTTTGGTTGTGGAGGATTATAAAATTTCTGATATTGAACATAGAATGTCTAAGGAGAATAAAGAACCTCCTCAGTTTAACAATCAACAGGAATTTTTCCCTGTAAAATTTATTATTGCAGCACAATAGTTCCGCGAATCTTTTTGGGACGCTTAAGTGCTTTGTACTCCATGCTGTCTTGATATTGAACTCTCATAATAATTGCCAATGTGAGACTTATAATGTAATGATAGCATAGAACTTATTGGCGTCAATCTAGGACATATGATTGGTTTGTTCAGAATAAAATAGTGGGTGTGATGAACGTTCTGCCACAACGGCTAGTAATTAAACTTATGCTTAAGTGCTTGTAGCACCATACGTCTTGAGGGGCGTATAGGGGAAAGATTTATAGGGTTAACAAAACTGGTATACTCCAACAATTTAACCTATTTATAAAAACAAATGAAATAAAGTCTTGACCTTGACGTTACGTCATTTGTTATCATGTGATTGGTCAGTTAGAGGAGTACCAAATGTCTTACACGGTTAATAAATTAGCTCGTATCTCTGGGGTGAGTGCGAGAACCCTTCGTTTTTATGATGAAATTGGGTTATTAAAGCCTGCTTTTTATGGCGATAACCAATATCGTTATTATGAAGAAGAGCAGCTCCTGATGTTACAGCAAATCTTGTTTTTTCGTGAGCTTGGTTTCCCTCTAAGTGATATTCAGCAGATTTTGGGTAGTGACGACTTCGATAAAATCGAATCGTTGAAAACACATAAATCTATTCTTCAATCCAATCTTGAGCAAACAGAAACACTCATCAAGACGATTGATAAAACCATTTCACATATTAGAGGAAAATTAATTATGCGTGACGCAGAAATGTATGATGGCTTTGACCCCAAAAAGCAACAAGAGCATGAAAAATACATGCTTGATTCAGGCATCATCAGTCAACAACAAGTTGATGACAGCTGGAACAAAGTATCACATTGGAAAAAACCCAATTGGGAACAATTCCAGAATGAAGGGGAGCAATTAAATCAAGATCTTACTAAAGCAATGAAACAGGGTCTTAAGCCTGAATCAGAGGATACTCAAATTTTAATTCAAAGGCACTACGCCTGGGTAAATAATTTCTGGACTCCAACTAAAGAAACATATATTGGGCTAGGAAAAATGTACCTTGACCACCCTGATTACCGTTCTTTTTATAATAAATATCATCCTGACTTAGTTGAATATTTAGTTTCGGCTATGAATATTTTTGCCGAACGAGAATTATCCTAAATAAATGTCCTGCCAAGTATTTGGCGGGATTTTTTATTTCCATGGACTTCCCGGCAGTCGGTTAGATGCGAGCTACTTACAAAACATTGCCTTGCTTAACCAATATCGATTGATTGGTATTGATAGACCCGGCATGGGGTTGTCTTCGTTTGCACCGAAAAGAACGATTCTTTCATGGCCAGATGATGTTGAGGCGATTGCCGATAGCCTGAATATCAGTAAATTTTCAATCATAGGGCACTCAGGTGGCGCACCATTTGTAGCAGCATGTGCTTATAGGTTACCAGAGCGATTAAATGGAGCAGCAATTGTTTCGGGAATGGCACCGTTTGAGCACTCAGAGGTCACTGCAAGCCTAACACGCGGTCAGCGATTCATAAACAAAGCAATTAAAGTAATGCCCTGGGTTGCGACGGTTTTAATGAAAATCACATCTTTCATGATTAAAAGACCGACCATGTTAAAACAAATGCTAAAGCAGCTTCCTGACGTTGACCGGCGCGTCATTGAAAATACCGATAATGACATTACGTTCATTGATTCGGTGAAAGAAGCATTTCGACAGGGTGTTATGGGCGCATCTTTTGAAATTCAATTAACACTCAAACCCTGGGGATTTCGATTAGAAGATATTAATTACCCCATCACTATTTGGCAGGGCGGCTTAGATAAACAAGCACCCGCAGCACATGCGAATCTTTATGCTTCATTGGTGCCAAATGCGAAATTAACATTTTTTAAAGATGAAGGGCACTTATCCTTGCTTATAAACCAGGGAGAGAATATTTTGCGAAGTATTTGTCCTTAATTGGAGTTAAAATTAAATGAAAATACCCTTGGAACGGATTCTTCAAGGCACATATTGATTTTGATGGTAAGACTGTATCGAAACTTATCAACTGTAGTAATTCAAATTTGCTCTGACAATTGCCGGTTTTTCAGAGGTGTGTTTGTAAGCAACCGTTCATACATTTTCGAGTCCTATACCCTATATTCTTCTGGAAGAGGAATATTAAATTTTTTACATAGCGCAAAAATATCTTTAAAATCTTTTTCTTTCAACTTATATCCTGTGTGAGATTGAACTTGATATTCAGCGGTCAGACAGCAAATTTCAATCCCATTGATACTGCCAATGCCCAAAAGTGATTCGATAGGATAAAAAATACCTCTTTCTACTGGGCCATATATTCCATTACCATTACCGTCTATAGCAATAACATGAATATCAATTTCATGTCCTGCATTATCTCCCAAAACAAAATTCCAGGCACAGGTATCGTCACGGGGAGTATCACTGTAACCCCGTGATTCTAATATTATTCAACATAAAGATAGATCTTTTTGTTGAATAATAATATCTAAATCCTGATGTAAGCGAGTTTCTTCCCCTAAGAGAGCATCAACGAAACACTCAGTTGGTCTTCGATTATCTGCGTATGACAAAAAAAACGGCGGCATCTACGGTTGGTTAGCTTAAAATCATCTCAAAAAAGAAAATCATGATGACATCACTAGAGCAAATTTATCGTGAAGGCAGCATTGGCCTTGCTGTTTATGGGTTGGCTGGATTCTCCGTCCGACTTAATGTACATGTTCGATCGAACCACGCAAACCAAACGGGTCGCCCTTAAAGACCATAAACGGCACACCATATGTGCCAGCTGGACCACACGCTTCATTTACATTGTAAGGTACATAGATATTACCCATTAGATGGTGATACTCGAGCTCGTTCACTGTTGGTTTTTTTAAATAATGATTCCACTGAGAAAATATATGGTTTCCTCTCACCCACCATTTGCCAATATATATTTGATTTTTATCTCTTGATTTTCGAAAAATTAAGGATCCATTCTTCTCAAATAATAATTCATAAATAGAATTAGTATGACAGGTATGTCCTATAACCGTATTTTCCACAATTAATTTTTTGAGTGACTTCTCAGTCAGCGGCTGACTTTTCTGTAAGAATGATTTGATCGCAGGCGATTTTTTTTGGAAAAAATCGGATTGTGTTTCAGCATGTACTAGCGATACAGTAAATACTAGAAGAAGGTATATAATATGTGTTCCGATATTCTTCATGTCTGACCTTTACAATCTTTGTAGGCTATAATACAAAACTATCCCTTTATGCTATCACATAGACACACTAAAGTGATTGGAAAAATCAAACTATTCTTTGGTTTGGCAATTCTCGCGAGGAATGTAGCCAACTTTCCAAAAAAAGCTCGCTCGGAGGTTCGATCCCTCTTTTCAGCATATCATTTACGAAATAAAATTTTATTGAAGTTTTAACGCAAAATGATGGCTGCTAAGCTCGAAGCCATATTTTAGATAAACTTTGTGTGCTGCATGGCGAGCATACCCGCTATCGAGATGAAGCTGATCACAATGATGACCTTTGGCAATTTGAGTGATGTAGTCGAGCAATTGTTTTGCATAGCCTTCGCCACGACATTTTTCTTTGGTGATGAGATCGTCGATATATAACACTTTACCCCAAGCTAACGTAGTTAAGAAGCGAAAACCAACACAGGCGGCAATTTCATCGTGCGCTTCAATGCCGATGAGTTGATAACCTTCTTTTTGTTGCGCCATGACTTGATTTACGAAGGTGTTTGCATTCGGTAGGTGGGGGCGCAATTCGAGGAATACATCAAATGCCAGAGCAATTTCGGTAGAAGTAGTTAGTGTTTTGATGTTGGCGATCATTCAAATATTCTACTGTAGCTAAGTGGTTATGTCCATTAAGTGTAGAAATTTGGTAAAATAAGCGATATGAAAAACAATAGTCGTTATAAAGCAAGTGGTGCGGAAAGCGAGTATCAAACTGGTTCGGATGAATTGGTATTGCGAAATCTTTTGCAGATCACTGATCCGGTAGTGATGGAAGAAATTGAGACTAATGCACTCGCTGATTTAATACGAAATTTTTAAGCAGGTGCTTTTACAGTCGATTTAAATTTGTAGATGCCATTTACTTTATGCGCTTTGACTTCTACATTAATGCCTTCAATAGCTAAGGACCTAATTCTTTGGGGCATTTTGTGTCAATCAGTGGTATGTAACTGTGATAAACTGTGACAATTCCGTTGGGTGTCTCGATACAATTTATATTGCCAAGTTTAGCGAGGCGATCGAGTGGAAAATAGCAGCCTAGGTACATAAATTGTTCAACGAGCATTATTGTAATTATGAATAATATTATTTCCAACTTGAATGCAATAAAACAAAAGTTAGGTGGCGTAAAGCTGCTGATTGTCACTAAAAGTCGCGATATAGCCACAATAAAGCAGCTAATTGCCGCGAAACAGTTTTGTTTCGGCGAAAACTACTTGCAAGAAGCTTTACCCAAGTTTTTAGCGTTAGCAGACGAGAAGCTAGAGTGGCACTTCATTGGTGCGATCCAACCCAACAAGACGCGTAAAATCGCTGAACATTTTTCCTGGGTAGAAAGCATTGACAATGCTCATGTGGCGCAACGCTTAAATGATCAACGCCCAGAAAATTTACCGGCTTTACAAGTATGCCTTCAAGTTAATATTGATAATGATCAGAATAAAGGGGGTGTTGCCGTCGATCAGCTGCTAGAGCTAGCGACTGTCATTGAAAAACTACCACGACTACAATTACGTGGTTTGATGACGATCCCAAAAAAGCATGCTACGCTTGACGAGCGCAAACAGAGCTATCAACTAATGAAGCAAGTATTTGAGCAGCTAAAAGTCAAAGGTTTTACCCTCGATACATTATCAATGGGTATGTCGGATGATTTTGAATTAGCGATTAGTGCTGGCGCGACCGAAGTACGCATTGGCCAAAGCATTTTTAACTAAATAGAAAGTGAAAAAACAGTATGGGAAATTATGACAGTACAGGGATCTTAAGTTTTGTTCGTACCTTGTTCGAGCTCTACTCAGCCCTTTTATTAGTGCGTCTATTATTAGATTGGTTTAGTGGAAAATTATTCAATCCAATTTATCGCTTTATTTATAAATTTACGCAACCACCGATTGCTATCGTACAGAAGTTTTTACCGAATCGCGGTGGTTTTAACTGGGCATGTTTGATCGTGGTTTTCGTCTTAACCTTGATCAAAATAATCGTACTATTTTATTTCACCATGGGTCATTTGCCTGGTTTCATCGGTTTATTAACTTGGGCCTTTGCTGATATTTTAAGTTTAATAGAGAGCATTTTCTTTTGGAGTCTCATTGTTTTTGCCGTGTTGAGTTGGATCAGTGCTATTAATCGTAACTATAATCCCCTGCAAGAAATCGCGGGCATTTTAGTCGCACCGATATTGCGTCCGATACAAAAAATATTACCGACTCTGGGTGGCTTTGATTTATCGCCGATCGTAGCGTTGCTCGGTTTGCAAGTGATCAATTTTTTAATTATAGCGCTGCTACTTAGATTCGGTCAGGGACTCACATTATAATGCTTACTGCACGTCAACAAGATGTTTTAGAATTTATTCGGCGCTTCATGACGGAGCGTAATCGAGCGCCCACCGTGACCGAGATCGCAGCTGGAATTGGCATTAAATCACGTGGCGTGGCCTATCGTTATGTTAAAGCGATTGAACAAGCGGGTTATATCAAAACAATTGCGGGTAAACAACGTAACATTCGTTTGCGGCATAATTACAAAAACCAAATTCTGGGTCTTCCCTTGATGGGTAAACTGATGGCGCAACAGCCAATCAAATCCGTCACCGAGCAAGATTTTTTTAATATTAATACGATGTTATTAAAACCAAATCGCTTTTTATTACAAGTCGGTGATGAAACGTTGCGGATCTGCGGTATTTTTGAAGATGATTTTATTGTGTGTGAGTTACTACATGAAGCAAATACGGGTGATATTATCGTTGCCATTATTCGTGAACAAATCACGGTGCTGCGGAGTTTGCAATGGAACAGCGATGGTACGGCCACCTTAAGCCTACCATTTACCCACGCTCAGCCAGAAGTGTATGCGAGCAATCAAATTAAAATTCATGGTGTGTACCGTGGTTTATTTCGCTTAACGACGAAAACAGCAGGAGCAGCAACTTGAACAACATCACTCATTCAGCCGAACATTATTATCCATTAGCACATAAATTAATCACCGGTGCGATCATTTTCCTTATCTTTTTTTTAATCGCCTGGATCATGGGGCGAATACTTCATCATTTTACTAAAAAAAACGACGCACGTTTAGCGCTTACCTTTGGACGTTTAGTTCGCAATTTATTGCTCATTGTTGGTGTTATTGTCGCAATCAGTAGTACTGGTGCTAATATTTCAGGCATTGTTGCTGGGCTTGGTTTGGGGGCATTAGCTATTGGTTACGGCATGCAATATATTTTTGCGAATGTCGGTGCTGGTTTTATGATCATGCTCTCGGGTGAAATTAAAAAAGGCGATAATATTACGATTTATGGCAGTAGTGGTGTCGTCATTAATATGAATTTACGTTATATTACCTTACAAAATGGCGACAATTTATTTGTGATCCCCAATAACTTATTTGTTACCTATCCGATCACCAAAACTGTTAAACAGGAGAATTAAAATGCCAACGTTTGATTTTGTATCTGAAACTGATAAACAAGAAATTAAAAATGCCGTCGATCAAGCCAATCGAGAATTAGAAAGCCGCTTCGATTTTCGTGGCGTTGGCGCTAACATTGAGTACCTTGAAAAAGATAAAAAAATTGTGTTATCAGTTCCGTCGATGAATGAAGCTAAACTAGAAGATATGGAAGATATTTTGCGCAATAAGTTGATCAAACGCAAGATCGATACCCGCATTTTAGATAAACAAACCCTCGACAAAGGTAACCACAGTAAACAAGCGTTCAAACTTAAAGAAGGTATCGATCAAGAAACCGCCAAAAAAATCGTGAAATATATTAAAGATAAACACGATAAAGTCAAATGCAGCATTCAAAAAGATCAAGTTCGTGTTGAAGGTAAAAAACGCGATGATTTACAAGATGTGATCGCCGGGGCTAGAACACAAGATTTTGGTGTGCAGTTGCAAGTGCAGAATCTGCGAGATTAATTTAATGCCGCATTTGCAAACTCAAGACACGATCACGGCCATTGCTACGGCTGCGGGTCGTGGGGGCATTGGTATTGTGCGTGTTTCAGGCCCGTTGACGAAGCACATTGCGCAGAAAATATTAAAAACTGTTCCCACTCCACGCCAGGTTCACACGACTAAGTTTTATGCCGCAGATGGTTCAATTATTGATGATGGCATCGCGCTCTATTTTGTAGCGCCCCATTCATTTACGGGCGAAGATGTTTTAGAGTTGCAAGGTCATGGGGGCGCAATTGTGCTCGATCAAGTGTTAAAACGCACGATTGAAGGGGGTGCTCGTTTAGCTCGCCCCGGCGAGTTTTCTGAACGTGCTTTTTTAAACGATAAAATTGACCTTACCCAAGCTGAGGCGATTGCTGATCTGATCGACGCTAGTTCTGAACAAGCGGCACGTGCCGCAATGCGCTCGTTACAAGGTGAATTTTCTAAAAAAATAAATCATTTAGTTGAGCAGTTGATCCATTTACGAACCTATGTCGAAGCAAGCATTGATTTTCCGGAAGAAGAAATTGATTTTTTATCCGATGGTAAAGTGCAGCAACAAGTAGAGCAAATTAAAACTCAACTCACCGATGTATTAGCCGCAGCGCAACAAGGCGTATTATTAAAAGATGGCATCACCGTGGTCATTGCCGGTAAACCCAATGCGGGCAAGTCGAGTTTATTGAACTGTTTAAGTGAACGGGATAGTGCGATTGTCACTGAAGTTGCGGGTACGACGCGCGACGTATTACGCGAACATATCCAAATAGACGGCCTACCCTTACATATTTTAGATACGGCTGGATTACGCCACAGCGAGGATCTCGTCGAACAGGAAGGCATCCGTCGTGCTTGGCTCGAGATCTCTAAAGCCGATTTAATTTTATTAGTGATCGACAGCACGGATAATGAGATCAATAATGCGGATTATTTCGAAAAAAATTATTCTGATATTTTCGCTTTAAACAAACCAATAATAATTGTTTTTAATAAAATAGATTTGTCGGGTACGTGCAATGTTCCCCTACACGCTTCTCTTAGCCTCTCCGCCAAAACCGGCGCTGGCCTTCCCGAGTTAAAACAAGCAATCAAAAAATTAGTGGGTTTCCAACCGCACAACGAAAATAATTTTCTAGCCCGTCGTCGCCATCTCGATGCTTTAGAACGCGCCCAAAATTATCTGCAACAAGGCTCGATCCAATTAACTGAACAACGTGCCGGGGAATTGCTCGCTGAAGATCTTCGCCAAGCACAAAACTGCCTAAACGAAATTACGGGTGAGTTCACTTCAGATGATTTATTGGGTCGTATTTTCTCCAGCTTTTGTATCGGGAAATAATACTATTCATTCGATTTTCTGCTATCATTGATCTATCTTTGTAACAGTTATTTTTGTTATTCAAAAATAGGAAACTAGAAATGAAAGTTAAACCAGCAACTTTAAATTATTCAGTGAATGAAAACCCACCTTTATTGACGACCTTATTTCTGGGTCTCGAACATATTATTATTTTAAGTGTCGCTTTTGTTTTTCCCATTTTGTTGATCAGCGCCGGACATGATTCAATCGAAGGCGCTTTTCACATGATCCAGGCGACGATGTTAGCGATGGGTGTTACGACTATTTTGTTGGCAATTAGTCGACGTTTTTTTGGTTCGGGTTATTTGGCCTGTGCAATTAATGATCCCGCTTATTTACCGATGGCGTTTGCGGCGCTTAAAGTGGGTGGCTTACCCTTACTTTATACTATTAATTATTTGCAAAGCATTATCCAGATCTTATTTGCCGAAGTGATTTTTCGCATTCGCCGTTGGATCCCGGTGGAGATCACGGGGGTTGTGGTGTTAATGATCGGTTTTACCTTGATACGTTTGGGGATCAGTAATTCACTTGGTGGCATCGATCAAATTTTCCATTTGCGCTGGAACGAGCATGCGACTTTGATTTCGATTTCCTCGTTAGTAGTCATGATGGCGTTTTCAGTTTGGGGTGGTAAGCATTTCGCTAAATATGGTCTAATTTTTGGTGTGCTGTGGGGTGTCATCCTGTCAGCTATCTATGGCGATTTACATTCACACTTAGATCGCGTGTATGTTCCCGCTTGGTTTTCGTTGCCGGAGATCAGTAGTTTTCCAGTGCAAATTATTCACTGGAGCTATGTGTGGCCATTATTAATCGCCGTATTTGCAGTAACGATCAACAGCATGGGTAATTTTATTACTTCACGAAAAGTAAATAATGCACAGTTTGTTCGTCCTAATTATAATAGTGTTCGAAAAGGACTATTCATCACGGGTTTGGGTAGTTTACTGGCTAGTTTATTTGGCGGGATGCCGTTGGGCATCTCTTCAATTAATACGGGTCTAGCCGTTACAACTCATACCATGAGTCGCGTGATCGCTTTTCCAGTGGGTATTGTCTTTATTCTGGCATCCTTTTTCCCGCATATTATTCAGGTGTTTTTATTGATCCCCAAACCCGTCTTAGGCGCAATGATTATTTATGTCGTTTCGTCGCTGTTGATTGTCGGCACACAAATCATGCTATCGCGCATGGTGAATGCGCGTCGTTTATTTATCATCGGCGTACCGATTATCATTGGTCTAGTGTTTGAGTTTATGCCGCAATTGCAAAATGATGTCCCCCCAATTTTATGGCCATTTGTGGTATCACCACTGAGCACCGCGACCTTGTTAGCCTTGATTTTAAATTTCTTTTTTCAATTAGGTATGCGTAAAACTGCACAAATTAAGGTTGATTTAAAACAGGAATGTACCACCACCATTCACGCTCAGTTGCAAAAGCTTGGCTCGGATTGGGGTGCGTTACCCTTAACGATTGCACGCGCGAGTAAAACTATTTGTGATATGCTCTTTGTATTAGACAATCTTGACATAAAAAATCAAGGGATCACCATTATTTTTCGTTATAACGAATATAGCCTGGAAGGCGAAATAATTTATACTGGTGAGCCAATCGATCTGTCTGTTAGTGATGCCAACTTCGTTTTGGCTGTCGCCTTACGTGCTGCTAGATCACAAGTCAATAGCCTGCATTTGAAAACCGACGGTAACGTGCAGCGATTAGTGTTTACAATCGAACAATAGATCCGATATTATCGGTTGAATTTAGGACAGCTGTCACGCATATGTCGTCTAACATTAGATCTTACAGAAAAATATCGTCCACTGTACGTTGCTGTTGCTGGCAAAAAAATGGCCATTCCACTATAATTAGCGCTCTTTTATATGTGTTTAACTTATGAATTTAAAACAACAATTTGATGTGATCGTGATTGGCGGTGGGCATGCGGGAACTGAAGCTGCTACAGCCGCGGCGCGCGCTGGTGCTAACACCCTGTTGTTGACTCATAACATTGAAACCTTGGGTCAGATGTCCTGTAACCCTTCCATCGGTGGCATTGGTAAAGGCCACTTAGTCAAAGAAATTGATGCGCTCGGCGGTGTCATGGCGCGAGCGATTGATCAAGCCGGTATTCAATTTCGGATCCTGAATTCAAGTAAAGGTGCTGCCGTACGTGCCACACGTGCGCAAGCGGATCGCATTTTATATAAACAAGCAGTACGCACGATTTTAGAAAACCAAGAAAATCTTACTTTATTTCAAGAAGCTGTCGATGATCTAATGTTGGAAAATGATCACGTGGTCGGCGTGATCACGCAAACTGGTCTCAAGATCAAAGCGAAGACGGTGGTGCTCACCGCCGGTACTTTTTTAGATGGCAAAATTCACATTGGGCAAAATAATTATCGTGGCGGGCGAGCGGGCGATCCGCCATCGATTGCCTTAGCGCAACGATTACGCGGATATAATTTACGCGTTGGTCGTCTCAAAACGGGAACACCACCGCGCATCGATGGTCGTACTGTCGATTTTTCCGTGTTGGGTGTGCAAGCCGGTGATGATCCGGTACCTGTGTTTTCGTTCATGGGTGATCGTAGCGAACATCCACGCCAAATTCCCTGTCACATTGCCTACACCAATGAAAAAACCGCACAGATCATTCGTGATAATTTAGGATTATCTGCCATGTACAGCGGAAATATCGAAGGCATTGGTCCGCGTTATTGTCCCTCAATTGAAGATAAAATTGTGCGCTTCGCTGATAAATTATCGCACCAAGTTTTTATCGAACCGGAAGGTTTAAATACACACGAATTATATCCGAATGGTCTATCAACTAGCTTGCCATTTGAAGTGCAAGTCGATTTTATTCGTTCGATGAAGGGGTTTGAAAATGCACACTTATTGCGACCTGGTTATGCAATCGAATATGATTTTTTTGATCCCCGTGATTTAAAACCGTCGCTTGAAACCAAACAAATTCATGGATTATTTTTTGCTGGGCAAATTAACGGCACGACCGGTTACGAAGAAGCTGCCGCACAAGGTCTGATCGCCGGTTTAAATGCCGCACGTAAAGCACAAGATAAACTTTCTTGGACGCCACGCCGCGATGAAGCTTACATTGGCGTGTTGATCGATGATCTCATTACTCGCGGAACCTTAGAGCCCTATCGCATGTTTACCTCGCGTGCCGAATATCGTTTATTATTGCGCGAAGATAATGCCGATTTACGTTTAACCGCGATCGGTCGTGATTTAAGTTTAGTTGATGATCATCGTTGGCAATCCTTTTGCACCAAGCGCGACAGTGTGATAATTGAGACCGAACGTTTGAAAAAGTTATGGGTAAGTCCGGTGTCCGAATTAGTGCATTCAGTTAATGCGATCCTAGAAAAGCCGCTATTGAAAGATCAAAATGCGTTAGATCTATTACGTCGCCCCGAAATTAATTATGCACAATTAATGAGCGTCGATTGTTTTGCGCCTGGCGTTACGGATGAAAAAGTCGCCGAGCAAGTTGAAATTCAAGCGAAATATTCTGGCTACATCGATCGTCAAGAACAAGACATCGAAAAGCAACGTCGTTACGAAGAATTAATGATCCCTGACGATTTCACCTATAATGGTATTTCAGGTTTGTCGAACGAACTGCAACAGAAACTCACCCAGATCAGACCCACAACAGTTGCCATGGCAATGCGCATGCCCGGCATGACACCCGCCGCCACCTCACTGTTATTAGTGCATCTCAAAAAACGCCAAAAGATCATGAATGTCGCTTGATCTGGAAAAAGTCAGAATGTGTACCTGTGCATTCTATTCCTTTCTTTTAAAGAAAGCGGTGCCTCACCTTAACCGCATTGTTGAGTCATTAAAAAAAGCAATGAAAAAATAATTTCATGGAGTATTTTATATATTGTTGGGGAGATGGTACAACTTCGTGCCTTGAATCAATTGCATATCCGAAAGCGGGCTTTATAGCCCGCTTTTTATTGCCAACATCCAAAATACAGATACAGTAAATGCAGAGCCAATTCTCTGGATAAAAATCATTGATAATAGATGCAAAAGATGATTTAATACACAAACAATAAATTAGGATTTGCATTGTGAGCGTCAGATTGTTAGTAACTTTATTAATTTTAGCGATAAGCCACGTTGGGTTGGCGAATACGATGCTACAAATTAAAGCGGATGATGATCCGGCGCAGCAGCATTTATCGTATCGAGCGATTAGCGTTGAGAACATCAGTGCTGAGCCACACATAATTAAAGATATCACCGTTTCGGTTCTACCTGACAACGTTAAATCATTAGTACAGTTTTGTGATCGAAATTCTAATTGTGAAAAAAATTATTTAAACACGTGTCAATCCGGTATGAGCTTAATTCCACATCAGCAATGTTTTATTTGGCTACGTGCTGTCGCGCAGGATCCATTAATTCCGGATACTAAAGGTCAGGTGCAATTGCACGTTACCACTCAAGAACCATTAGTTTCATCTAACGCGATCACGTTTAATATTAATTATAGACAAGATGTTTATGTGGGTGGCAATTTTACTGCACCGAGTTTGAATATTGCACGCTGGAATGGGGTAGCTTGGCAAGCGCTGGGTACTGGTTTATACGGTGGCGAGGTGATGGAGTTAACGCATTATCAAGGTGATCTGTATGCGACCGGATCATTTTTTGAAGCCGATGGAGAGCCGGTTAATTTTATTGCCAAGTGGAATGGTGAGCATTGGAAAAATGTAGGTTTAGGTATCGGTGATCCGGGTGCTGATGCGCTCACGGTGTATAAAAATAATTTATTCGTCGGCGGTGGTTTTGATCACGCGGGTGAACAGCCCACAACTTATTTAGCAAAATGGGATGGCACAGATTGGTTTGGTTTTGAGTTAGGGATGGATGCGCCAATTAATGTGTTAGCCGCTGATGCAGATCGGTTGTATGTCGGGGGTGAATTTACACAAATGGGTGATCACGCGACAGCACACATTGCCGTTGAAAATAAGGGTTACTGGCAAGCATTAGATGTCGGTGTAAATAACAGCGTACGTGCCTTAGCAGTTGATCAACACGGCGTATTATTTGTGGGTGGTCTTTTTGATCGGGCTGGTGATATAGTGGCGGCACATATTGCACAATGGAAAAGTAATAGTTGGTCAGCATTGGGTACCGGAGTAAATGACACTGTCTTAGCCCTGGCTACGGATCGCGATCAGGTATTTTCTGGTGGCGTCTTTACGCAAGCCGGAGATATTCCCGCTAATTTTGTCGCCGAGTGGGACGGCAGCAAATGGTACGCACTCGCTGGCGGCGTGACGTTCGCCAAATATCCGAAATATACTCAAGTTTATGCACTCACCACACATGGTCAGCAGTTATATGTCGGCGGTTATTTCACCCAAGCCCATAACAAAAATGGCGCTATCAATGCCAACTACATCGCAATGTGGGATCGCAATCAAAAGCAATGGCAAGCTTTAGGTGAAGGTGTCAATGGCTCGGTACGCAGTATCATGGTACTGCCCGCGTTAAAAATTGAAAACTCTTAACTTGTAAAATAACTACATTCAATCTACAATAAATATGAATTACATTTAATGACTGCTTATAAAAGTACGAAAGTACACTAAGATTTATTTGGGAGAAAAAAATGAATAAACCAAAAAGACAGCGTTTAAGCAAATATGAAAAAGAAATTGCTGCCGAAGAGGGGGGTTCCCCTATCAAACATTTCTTTCCAGCCTCTTGCATAAAGTTGCAACCGGAAAGATAAAAAATTATTAAGTATCTAAAATAGATTTCATCAGCAATTATCGCTATAATCAGTGAATGACGAAACATAATCAAGAAAATTTAAACAGCCACACTTTTCAAGGCATGATCTTAACATTGCAGCGCTATTGGGCGGAGCAGGGCTGTGTGATCATGCAACCGTATGATATGGAAATGGGTGCGGGTACGTTTCATCCGGCTACTTTTTTGCGTGCCATCGGTCCGGAGCCGTGGAATGCCGCCTATGTGCAACCGTGTCGGCGACCGACTGATGGTCGTTATGGTGAGAATCCAAATCGGGCACAGCATTACTATCAATTTCAAGTCATCATGAAGCCCTCTCCCGAAAATATTCAAGAATTATATTTAGCATCGTTACGTGCTTTAGGTATCGATCCGCTGACCGATGATATTCGCTTTGTCGAAGATAACTGGGAGTCACCCACGTTAGGCGCTTGGGGTCTCGGTTGGGAAGTGTGGCAAAATGGCATGGAAGTCACACAGTTTACGTATTTCCAACAAGTCGGTGGTTTAACGTGTTCGCCCGTCAGCGGCGAGATCACCTATGGTCTTGAGCGATTGGCAATGTCGATTCAAAACAAAAACAGTATTTATGATCTAGTGTGGGCACACACTCCACAGGGCACCGTGACGTATGGCGACGTATTTTTGCAAAACGAAAAAGAAATGTCAGCTTACAATTTTGAATACGCCAATGTGGAATTATTATTAGCGCAATTTAATTCGTTCGAAACTGAAGCGCAAAAGCTTATCGAATTAGGTTTACCGTTGCCCGCCTACGAAATGATGCTCAAATGTTCACATACTTTTAACCTACTTGATGCGCGTAAAGCGATTTCAGTGACCGAACGCCAACGTTATATTTTACGCGTACGCGCATTAGCGAAAGCGGTGGCAGAAGCTTATTACGCCAGTCGTGAAAAATTGGGATTTCCGATGGCGGCAGCAAAATAATTTAACTGTAGGTCTGCTTAAGCGAAGCAAGCAGGCAAACTAATTAGAAATGTCGGCTTGCTGCGCGTAAGTCGACCTACAAAAGAGAAAAAGTAAAACATGTCAACAAAAGACTTATTATTCGAAATCGGCGTGGAAGAACTCCCCGCCAAAAATTTAAAGAATTTGAGTACAGCCTTATCTCAAGGAGTTCAAGATAGCTTAAAAAAGGCCGGATTAAATTTTTCCCATGTAGAAAAGTTTTGTACGCCAAGACGTTTGGCCGTGATCATCAAAGAGTTAGATACACAACAAGCAGCACAAATTATCGAACGCCGCGGTCCTGCAGTTAGCGCTCCCAGCGAAGCAATCAATCGCTTTGCACAAAGCTGTGGCATTGGTCCAGATAAATTAACCAAACTAAAAACTGACAAAGGCGAGTGGTTTATTTTTAACGGCATACAAGCGGGTAAACCAACGACTGAATTACTACCTGATATTATTAACGAAGCCATTAAGAAATTGCCTATTCCTAAACCGATGCGTTGGAGCGATAAGACAACTGAATTTAGTCGACCCGTACATTGGATTGTTTTGTTATTTGGCAATGATATTGTTGAAGCTGAAATGCTGGGTAAAAAAACCGGTCGGACGACGTATGGCCATCGTTTCTTGGCACCTGAAGCAATTGAGCTGAAAAACAGCACTGATTACGAAACATCATTAAACGATAAGTGTGTGATCGCTAATTTTGACCTACGTCGTGATCTAATTAAAGATCAAATCACGACAATAACGAATTCTTTAAAAGCTATTTCGATTATACCAGACGATTTATTAGATGAGGTGACTGCCTTAGTCGAATATCCAACGGCGACATTAGCTAATTTTGATCCGAAATTTTTAACGATGCCACAAGAAGCCTTGATCAGCGCAATGCACGGTCATCAAAAAAGCTTTCCTATTGAAGATGCACACGGCAAATTATTACCCCACTTTATTTTCGTGAGTAATTTACGCAGCAAATATCCGCAACAAGTGGTTTCTGGGAACGAAAAAGTGATGCGCGCGCGTTTATCGGACGCCAAATTTTTCTATGATACGGATACCCAACATTCGCTCGAAAATTTTTTACCGCGTTTAAAAAACGTTATGTTTCAAGCTAAATTAGGCACGATGTATGAACGTATCCAACGTATTTCCACTTTAGCCGGCTTCATTGCGCGACAATTAAAGCTTGATGCTAAAGACGTTCAATTAGCTGAACGTGCTGGCGAATTGTGTAAAGCGGATTTGATGAGCGGCATGGTTAATGAATTTCCCGAGTTACAAGGCATCATGGGTTATTACTATTCTATTAAGTCGGGTGAAGATAAGCCTGTAGCTAAAGCGATCCGCGCCCACTACCAACCTACCTTTTCTGGCGATCATCTACCTAGTGATGCTATTTCACAGTGTGTTGCCTTAGCCGACAAGATCGATTTATTAATCGGCATCTTTGGTATCAACCAAGCACCAACAGGAGATAAAGATCCGTTTGCATTGCGCAGAGCCGCCATTGGGATAGTACGTATTTTGACTGCTTACCCATTAGATCTCGATCTGCAAAAATTATTAACACATTCTGCTAAATTATATCAAGATAAATTAATTAACACTGAAGTGGTTGAACAAGCTCTCAATTTTATTTATGAGCGTATGAAAGCCTTGTATCTTGATCGTGATGTGAGCGTTGATATATTCAATGCTGTACGCACAGTCAAACCAACAAACCTCGATGATTTCTCTCAACGCATTAAAGCGGTCGAAGCCTTCCGAAAACTACCCGAAGCGGAAAATTTAGCGGCCGCTAATAAGCGAGTGTTGAATATTTTAACCAAACAAAATGCGTTAAATATCCACAGTCACATTGATACTGATCTATTACAATTACCCGCCGAACAAAAATTATTTGCAGCAATCCAAGAGCAAAACAAACTGATCGAACCGTTATTAGATAAAAAAGACTATGCCGATATTTTATCTTCATTAGCGCATTTACGTATGCCCATCGATCAGTTTTTTGATGATGTTATGGTGATGGTTGATGATGAGAAGTTACGTCACAATCGGTTACTGTTGTTAAATCAATTACGCCAATTGTTTTTAACCGTGGCAGATATTTCGTTATTGTCGAATTAATTTACAATTAAAACTAATGTTAATCGGAGAAATTCTAGCAATAAAACTCATTAAATGCTAGAGTGAGTTCTCATTATTAAGCACAGAAACTGTATGACGTTGCAACGCAAAAAAATGGTGATCCTCGATCGCGATGGTGTGATCAATTATGACTCGGATGAGTTTATCAAAACGCCTGATGAGTGGCGACCGATCCCAGGTAGCTTATCGGCGATCAAAAAATTAAATGATGCCGGTATTATTGTTACCGTAGCGAGCAATCAATCCGGTGTGGCACGTGGGTTATTCTCAGAAACGGCCTTACATACGATCCATAGAAAACTGACTGATCTGCTTGCTGAGCGTGGTGCGCATATAGACCAAATCGAATATTGTGCGCATGCTCCCGATCATCATTGCGAATGCCGCAAACCGAAAGCGGGCATGATCAACAAATTACTCAAGCAATTTAAAATTGATCCTAAGGATGCGATCGTCGTTGGCGATGCCTTTCGTGATCTACAAGCGGGCCAAGCCGCTGGTTGCGATGTCGTATTAGTTAAAACTGGTAAAGGCGAAAAAACGTTGACTGAACATAAAATTACAATACCAGTATTTTCCGATTTACGATCCGTAGTTGATGAGATGTTAGCGAATGGATAAAAAAGATTATTTAAATCTCATGGGCATTGAAACGTGGTCTGAAAAAGCAGAGGATGACAGTGTGACTAAAGCCAAAATAACTGCACACTCTAGTTTATCTAAAGATCAACGCTGGGATGAACTCGAAAAATGCGCCAAAGTGTGTACGCTGTGCGATTTAAGCAAAACGCGTACTCATGTAGTATTTGGCAGTGGCAATCGCAATGCTCAATTATTAGTGATTGGTGAAGCACCTGGCCAAAATGAAGATCTACAAGGTTTACCGTTTGTCGGCCGTGGTGGTCAGCTGTTAACAAACATGTTGAGATCCATCGGTCTCGATCGCGAGAAAATTTATATCGCTAATATTTTAAAATGTCGGCCACCACAAAATCGAGATCCCAATCCGATCGAAGTCGCAACCTGCACTCCCTATTTATTACAGCAAATCGAATTGCTACAACCTAAAATTATTTTAGCGGTAGGTCGCATTGCAGCACAATTTTTATTAAATACCGATGAAGCGATGGCGAAATTGCGCGGCCAAGAATTCCGTTATCACGATACGCCCTTGTTAGTGACCTATCATCCTGCTTATTTATTACGTGCACCCCGCGAAAAACGCAAATCATGGGATGATATGTTAAGATTACAAACATATTTACAATAAGAGTACTCTATGTTCAAACGTTCAATTAGTTCAATGGGTTTATTTTTTACGGCCGTCGGTGGCATCATCGGCTCCGGTTGGTTATTCGGTCCACTGTATGCCGCACAACTTGCTGGCCCTGCTGCGATTATTTCCTGGATCTTAGGCGGCGTTTTGATGCTCTTTATTTCCTTTACCTTTGCCGAATTGGCAGCGGCATTTCCACGCGCGGGTGGTATGGTGCATTTTGGAAGTTTGAGTCACGGTGCAGGTTTAGGATTTGTGATTGGCTGGATGATCTGGTTATCAAGTGTCGTCATTGCGCCTGTTGAAACCTTAGCACTTTTACAATATAGCGCGACCTACATTCCTGGTTTGATGCACACTGTCAATGGGGTGCACATGCTAACCTTGCAAGGCACGGTTGCGGCAGCAATCATCATGGCTTTTATGGTGGTACTCAATGCCTTAGGCGCTAGTTTTTTCAGCAAATCTAATACGCCGATCGTATTGTTAAAAATTGGTGTGCCAATATTAGTGGTTATCGTTTTGTTAGTGATTGATTTTCACAGTAGCAATTTTGTATCAGCCAGTGCTGGCGGATTTGCACCTTTTGGTTGGAAAGGTATTATCACTGCATTACCTTTGGGTGGTATTATTTTTTCGTTCATCGGCTCGAGCAGTGCGATCCACTTGGGTGGTGAAGCAAAAAATCCGCAGTTTGGTATTCCACTGGCCATTATTGGTTCGATCATATTTTGCATGATTTTATATGTGTTGATCCAAACAGCATTTATTGGCGCGCTGGAGCCGAGCTTTTTTGCTAACGGCTGGGCAAAATTAAGTTTTTCGGGTGATGCGGGACCGTTCGCAGGGATTTTAATCGCCTTGGGTGCCAGCTGGATGGTGTTGATCATCTATGCCGATGCGTTTATTTCGCCGTTCGGTACCGGCTATATTTATACGGCAGGTACAGCACGTGCGGCGTATGCTTTGAGTGAGATTGGTTTTTTCAGCAAATTTTTACAACCACTGTCTAAGGCAGGAGTGCCTGTACGCGCCTTGATCTTAAATTACTTGGTTGGCATGTTATTGTTTTTACCGTTTCATGGTTGGCAAAACATGGTCGAGTTTTTAATTTCCTGTTTTGTGATCGCCTACAGCGTGGGTCCCATTTCATTGTATGTGTTACGTAAAACGCAAAAAGATTTGCATCGACCCTTTAGATTGCCTGCATATCAATTAGTATGTTACATCGCGTTCTACGTATGTAATTTATTAGTGCTTTGGGTTGGTTGGAATATTGTGCAAAATTTACTGATCGCGATCGTTATTGGCTTTATTATTTTAGTAAATCGTTTATGTCGTATGTCGAGCGCACAACGCCGCATTCAATTCCAACAAAATTGGTGGTTGATACCCTATATTGCGGGTTTGGGAATATTATCGTATATCAGTTCCTTTGGTGGTGGCAAAAACATCATGATCTTCGGTTATGATTTCTTTGTAATTGCATTATTTAGCCTGGTCATTTTTATCTGCGCCGTCTGCTCGGTTAAAGCCGATGCTAACAACGAAGTGATCAAGATCGAACTAGCTTTGTAGAAATAAGTAAGGGGCACGCTATGCGTGCCTTTTTCCCACACTTGAAAATTTAATAGTAATCATTTAGAATTCTCTCGTCAGGCAGTGACCGTAAGGCACTGACTTGGCGGTTCATAAATTTTGTTTAACTAAATAAGGACTTGATCATGAGACAGGTACCACTTTCTAAAGACAACTATTCTTCTTTCCGTTTAATCGCTCCTTTCTTTATTATCATCATTCTTGATGCTATGAGTTTTGGTATGGTTACGCCGGTGTTAGCGCCGTTGGTAACGCAGTCGACCAGTAGTATTCTCGGTGCTAATTTAAGTGATGTTAGTCGACATTTAATTTATGGTCTGATCCAGACCAGTTCGTTTTTGTGTTTTATGATCGGCGCGCCGATCTTGGGGTATTTATCAGATCGTCTTGGTCGCCGCAAAGTGTTGATTTACTGTTTGTGCGGATCATTTTTAGGCTTGTGTGCGTATGCGTATAGTTTTGAAACCAACAATTTACTGATTCTATTTGTCGCACGGATCGTAGTTGGTTTTGTGTCGGGTAATCAGGCGATTGCACAATCGGCTATTGCCGATATTAGTCCGCGGGGCGCGAGTAAGGCGAGTAATATTGGTTTGATCGCGGTGGCCATGACCATTGGCCTAGTTGCGGGGCCATTGTTAGGTGGCGTGTTGTCGGATCCAACGGTGTATTCTAAATTTACCAATGCCACTCCATTTTATGTGGGCATTGTTTTTTCCTTATTTAACTTGGCAATTTTATTATTATTTTTGCGCGAAACTAATACTGATCTGAATCCGACGCATAAACTACGTTATTTCTGGCGAGAATTTCGCGCCTTAATTTCTCAACTAAATATTCGTTGGTTGATCCTCACGTTTTTCTTGTTTGAACTGGGTTGGACCTTATATTTCCAATCACTCGCATTAGTGCTCGTTCAAGATTTTAATTTAAAAAATAAAAGCATCGGTTTATTTTCGTCGTATGTTGGTTTATTGTTATCCTTGGGATTATTCTATGGTGTACGCGTTTTAGTAAAACACGTTACTTTACAAAAAATCATTATGCCTAGTTTAGTAATGGGTAGCGTGAGTTTATTTCTGGGCTTTTTATTAAATAGCTTTTGGTTGCAACTTATTATTGCTATTCCCGTGTGCATGACAGTCGCATTTTGTTATGCGATTTTGATTACACTAATTTCGGATAAAACATCGAAAACACAGCAAGGCTTGATGATGGGTACGACTGATTGCTTTATTGCCCTCGCATTTACCATTACTAGTTTGTTAGGCGCTTGGTTAGCAGTCTATAATGCGGTTATACCTGAGTTGGTGGCTGCTGTTTTTTGGGTGGGTGCGATGGGGTTATTTGTTAAAGCGCGGAGAACTTTATGATTTTATGTATTGATGTTGGTAACTCTCATATTTATGCCGGAGTTTTTCAAGATGATGATATTTTTCTACGTTTTCGTTTAGAAACACGGCAAACGATCACGTCAGATCAATTAGGCGTATTTCTCAAAGGAGTGCTGCGGGAAAATAATCTTGAGCCCAATGCGATCAAACATATTGCTATTAGTTCAGTGGTGCCGTCGATTGATCACTCATTAGGTTCGGCGTGTATCAAATATTTTAAAATCGAACCGTTTTGGCTGCGCACGGGTGCGCGCACGGGTTTAAAACTCAAAACTAAAAACCCGAATGAAATTGGCGCTGATTTAATTGCTACTGCCATTGCTGCGGTGCAACAATTTCCGAATCAAAATGTCGTGGTAGTTGATTTTGGTACGGCAACGACGTACGTGCCGATCTCAGCGGGTAAAGCGTTTTTAGGAGTTGTGATCGAAGCAGGTATTCGGACTTCAATGTTAGCGTTACAGCTTAATACCGCGCAACTACCCACGGTGCAGATCAACAAACCTGACGAAGTCGTGGGTCGTGATACGGTGAGTTCCATTCAAGCTGGTTTGTACTATGGTCAATTAGGCGCACTGCGCGAAATTATTAAAAATATTAAACAAGAAGTTTTTAATAATGAAAAAACCGTGATTATAGGTACCGGTGGTTTCTCATCGTTATTTGAAAAAGAAAAAATCTTTACTGTGATCAATCCGGACCTGGTGTTACAAGGAATTAAGCTGGCACTGGAGATGAGTTTGCAGAAGCGGTAGGCACTACCTTAAGACACGGCAACAAATTTAGAAATCGTATAATTTCATTATGAAAATAAAAATATTTCGAGAGAAATGGTCTTCTTACGCCGGGAATGGTTGCTGGTGGACTATGTTTTTTATAAAAAGCCTAAATTCCGCGTATACTAAAAATCTTATTCGCGTATACTATAAATCTTAATAAATCTTAATAAATCTTAAAAGTATAGGATATGAGTGTGAAGAAAATTGCTTTTATTGTAATTCTTGCAGGGTATTTTTTAAAAGCATTTGCTGTTTCAAACGTGCCTGTTAGCTTTGAGCCTATAACAAGTATAGCCTTCTCTAAGAATAGCTCGGTGCTTCAGGATTGGAATAAAAAACTTTTAGACGATGTTAGCCATATCCTTAGTAAGAATCCTAATGATAAAATCATGCTGATAGGTAATACAGATGGAACTGTAAAGAAAGGTGATCCCCTCTTCAATATCGATTTAGCACGCGAGCGTGTCAAAACCATTAAAAATTACTTACTTTTACAAAAAGCCTTATCGAGTAATAGGCTTGAAATCTATGCTTTTGCTGACACTCCTATGCTTTGTAATAGTCCACGTAACAGCCTGTTAGCTCGTAGAGTGGATATAGTTTACTGCCGCAATAATGATCGTTGTCAAAATAGTTTCGATAAGTATAAGAGCTGGCTCAAAAATCACTGCTCCTTTCCGATACCATTCGATGCTAACTTTTCAACAGAAAGAAGGAACTATAAGACAAACTATAGTTCAAGCTTTAATTCAAAATACGCACTCACAGTTTCCTATGCTATCCCTCGTGCTTGGTCTGAAGCTCCTCGGGCGATTTCAACACTTAAATTTAGTGACGGCACAAACCTGGGCGATTTTAACAGTTATCGGACCAAGTCGAGTCAATTAGTTGATCTTGATTTATCGACTCGTTTGTTTTTTTCTAAAAGTAGAGCTTGGTTTAATCCTTTTTATCTCGGTCTAGATGTATGGAGCAATCTGGGGACGGTAACGGCGCAAGGGGAGTTTATTTATGACAGACTATTGCCTGCAAATCATTATGATTATCAATATCAAATTGCCACCAAGGGTGCCGGTCTTTCAGGAAAACTCTATCTCTATAATGCACATCGTTTAGAGCCCTATCTATATCTTGGTTTAGGTGCAACCCAGCTTGTTACTTCAAACTTTTTGTTAACGCCTCTTAATGATGCGGATCCAACAACACTTTATTATCCAGGTAAAACTAAAACGAATTTTTACTATAAGGCCGCTTTGGGTTTTGATTTTGTGTTTAGTAAGCACTTCAAAATGGGTGCAAATTACTTTTACAGTGATCTTGGTAAATATTCCATAGGTCCTGGAGAGCTGAATATTCATAGAACACCTACAATAAATAAACGTCTGACTGTTGATGGTTTTACGCTTAGTGCTGGGTATAATTTTTAATTGTGAAGAAATTTTCTGAAGGAAGATAAATAATGCGTATTAAAGTAATTCTGTTTTCTTTGTTATTAACAGCTATGAACATTGTCAATGCGGAATGGTATACGGTATCTACCGTGCATTTACCACAAACGTTAATTGCGGGACAAACATACCAGAATGTTTTGCTTACGTTAACTAACACCACGCAAAATTCAATCACTGTAACTTCAAGCGTTACTGGGGTGCCAAAAGGATTTCCAGTTAATACTGCGAATGCCTGCGCAAATGTAACCTTAGCTCCCCAAGGCTCATGTGTATTGGCATCTGCTTCTGCGTACCTTGTATCCTCTGATTCACCTGCAGCTTGGT
>SHZH01000012.1 GCA_009692385.1 Gammaproteobacteria bacterium
TATTAACCCTACAATCGAGTGCTGCGTCACCACAAATCAATATAAACTTAGATACGGTTGGTATTACAAAGAACATACATAGCGGCATCTATATCGAACAAAATTCGAGTTCGACAGCAACGGTAAATGTGACTAATCTACAATTACTAGATCAAGAAAGTGGTATTTATATCACGCATGGAAATTTAGCGGGTGACATCCAAGGTACTCAAACCAGCATTCAATCTGATAATAAAATTAAGTATCTCGAGAGTATTAGCCCAGACTGGAAAAAATATGAATAATTCTGAGGTTACTCGATTTAATTTTGTGTTAAGGTTGATATGCTATAATACTTACAAGTAATAATGATAACTGGGGGATAAAATGTGGGTGTTGGGTTATAATCATCAGTGCGCGAATACGGCATGCCAAAACAATCAAAAGCGCGTGCCGATTCCGCGTGGTTACAAGAGTTTTTTAGAAAAGTTTCAAGCGTTATGCGAGAAAAGCAATCCGGACGTGAAGTCGTTCATATTAGATGCATTACCCCTTGTTTTTAGACAGACTACAGCTCAGACTACAGCTCAGACTACAGCACCTACTGGAGCACCTACTGGAGCACCTACTGAAGCGTCACAGCCTTACGTTGAATATTGGACAGATACTAAAATTCACCTCGACACTTTCTGTAGTGCGACTTGTTTACTAGCTGGAGCAAATGAACAGGCTAAACGGGAGCCGCGTGGCACTTTCGCTTCTCTTCAATCAGTCGAAAGTTCAATCAAAATATTGGAAGAAGCCATTCAGTTAGCTAATAGCATACAATCGCAACTTGAATCGTCCAACAGTGAAACCAGCTTTTTACTGCCGAATTCCACCACCGTTAAAAGGACATCTCATGCGGACGCTGAAAAAACATTGGCATTACCTACTGTAAATACAAACTCTTTCGATGAATGTTGGGCAGATACACGCTGCTTAGCCATCTTTACGCGAACGCACTCAGTTCCAAATTACACTATCATATTTTTGGTGCTTGCGATTTTGGGATTAATTAGTTTGCTTATTTTTCAGCGTTATATGGAGATTTTTGGTTCGAGTGCCAAAGGGGGTGCATCGTGTCCTACCGTGGCACCATCGTCACGTCCTTTTAATACGACACTACCCAGTGGATTTGCTCTCGCACTTCCAGGAACTGATTGCCAGGCGACGGCTGCATTGGCTGATCATTTGACCCAATATTTAACCGCATGGCAATTTCCTACTATGTCGATAGCAGATATGATCACGGCAGTGGCGTCTAATTTCCCCGCTAATATTAGCAATTTTATGGTGGATTGGGCTGAGTTAGCTAAATGCAGATGGAATGCAGAATTATCGCATCTAATGAATTTACCGACTCCGAGTACGGTTACCTTGGAACGTATTATTAAATTATTGCAGGCACTCCGCTGATAAGGCCAAGACTTTACACATTGCCGTGTCCTGTGCAATCCCCTTCCTTCAGACTCATTTCACATTGGAGAAGTGTGTTTTTTTTAGCTATAGATTTGATTGCATTACCACTCCTGCTATAATTACTACCTTACAGTAATACCTTAAGGAGGTAATGATGCAAGTCGCTACTTTAACGCAAAAAGGTCAAGCAACCATACCGGTCAAAATACGCAAAGTGCTCCATTTACAGAGGGGAGATAAAATTGCATTTGATGTGAAAGATGACACGGTAACTATTCGTAAACTTGAATCGTTTGATTATGAATACCACCAACATTTATCTAAGACGGTATCAGAGTGGGACGGTAAAGAAGATAATGAGGCCTACAATGATTTATAAACCATTTAGTGTAGTCGCGGTTCCTTTTCCATTTACTGATATGGATGCTCATAAAAAGCGCCCTGCTATTGTCATTAGCAGCGAATTATTTCAAAAGCACAACAAACACGTCAGTTTAATCATGGTCACGACGGCTAAAAATAGCGAGTGGTATGGTGATCACGAAATTCAAGATTTAAAAGCAACAGGATTAAGTGTTAATTCAATTGTTCGGCAAAAAATTTTCACGATCGATAGTCGATTAGTATTAAAACAAATTGGCAAATTAAGTGCAAAAGACGTTAAAGCCGTTCAGAAAGCATTTCATCAAGCGATTAAAATAACAGACTAAAGACCTTGAAAAAAAATATGTACGTCTAGATTCAGAATGCCTATACTTACGGATAACTAAAATTTATGGAGTAGTAGTGAACGACGTTTCCGGCATTAATCTCATGTTTGTGATATTTTCGAGTGCAGCGGTTTTGTGTACCGTGGCTATTTATACTCGACAATCATTGCTGGTAGCGTATATGGTTCTAGGGGCAGTCCTTGGCCCGTGGGGATTAAAACTAGTACCGAATGCGAGCGCCGTGGCTCAAGTGGGTGATATCGGGATCATCTTCTTGCTGTTTCTTTTGGGCTTGCACCTCCAACCCAAAAATCTTCTCCAACTATTTCGTAAAACGTTATTGTTGACTATCGTTAGCTCGATTGTATTTGCGGCGATTGGTTATGGTATCGGTGTGGCGTTCCATTATACGCATGGCGAAAGTCTCATCATTGGCAGTGCCATGATGTTCTCCAGTACCATCATCGCCCTGAAATTATTGCCGACAACGGTATTGCACCATAAACAGACGGGTGAAGTGATGATCAGTATCGCCTTATTACAAGACGTGTTAGCGATCATTGTCTTAATTTTATTAACCGATGCTAACGACGGTAGTATCAGTATGCGCGAGGTCATTCGGGTATTTATCGCTTTTCCGGTAGTCGCTATTATGGCTATGCTTTTTGTGCGCTACGTATTAATTAAATTATTGGCGAAATTTGATACCGTACAAGAATATATTTGGATCCTATCAATAGGGTGGTGTTTATTAGTCGCTGAAATAGCTCATAATGTCGGTTTATCAGCTGAAGTCGGTGCATTTATTGCCGGCGTTGCGTTAGCTGAGCATCCGATTGCGCAATACATTGCGGAGAGTTTGAAACCCTTACGCGATTTATTTTTAGTCCTGTTTTTCTTTGCCGTTGGCGCTCATTTCAATCCCCATTATTTTAGTATTGTGATCATCCCCGCCTTAATTTTAGCCACTTGTGTGTTAGTCTTAAAACCGTTGATTTACCGATTTTTATTAGTGCGCGAGGGAGAATCAACATCAGTGGCGTGGGAAATTGGCGTGCGTTTAGGTCAGGCGAGCGAATTTTCGCTACTGGTTGCCTACTTAGCGGGACACAATGCTTTGATTGGTGAAAAAACGTCGTTTCTGATCCAAGCCGCGACGATTATTACTTTTATTGTCTCCTGTTATTGGGTCGTGCTTAAATATCCTACACCAATGGCCACCTCGGCTAAATTACGGCAGCATTAGATGAAAATTATCGATAATTTATTAGTAGACGCTCAATTTATCACCTCACCTAATCATAATGATTATCCAAATTCCGATGATATTAGCTTATTAGTCATTCACAGCATCAGCTTACCGCCTGGGGTCTTTGGGGGTGATGAAATCATCCAATTATTTACCAATTTGCTCGATCCCGAAGCACATCCCTACTTTAAAGAAATTGAAGGAATACAGGTATCCGCGCATTGTTTGATCCGTCGCGATGGCCTGTGTATCCAATTTGTGCCGTTCAACAAACGAGCTTGGCATGCCGGTGTCTCACAATTTGCGGGGCGCGAACATTGTAATGATTTCTCGATTGGCATTGAGCTCGAAGGTACACCTGACTCAGCATTTACGGCGGCACAATACCAATCGTTAGCTATATTAACAAATAGTCTCGTCAAACATTATCCAAAAATCACGCGTGAGCGTATCGTTGGTCATTGTGATATCGCACCGGATCGCAAGATCGATCCCGGTGAAAAATTTGACTGGCAAAAATACTTTAATTTATTAGATTTCAACACCTAAAAACCTTATAATATTCCATATCCCCCTCTACCGTTTACGGGAGAGGGTAGGGTGAGGAATATAGCATGAAATTAATCGTTATTCTTATTTGTATCGCATTAGTGCGCTATACCCACTTGGGTAATAATACAGAGCGTTATAGGTGGTTACAGCGGTATGCCATCACGTTGTCGGGCTTTATTAAAGCACTCAATGAAAGTTGGTTGCTGACCTTGATCGTGATCTTACCTGTTTTAGTACTCGCGGCATTTTTACAGGACATTTTATTTTTTGGTTTATTTTATATTTTTGGTTTTTTCTATAGCATTTTTATCTTATGGTACTGTTTGTGGCCAGTTTCACTTGAAACTCAATTAGAAATCAATATTCAGCATGTACTCGCGACGAATGCGGCACAAGATAGTCGACCTTTTACAACTCAATTGCTAGTCGATGCGAACAATCATATTTTAGCCGTGTTATTTTGGTTTATGGTATTGGGTCCGGTGGGGGCTATTTTATATCGCCTCATCGCTGAATTAGTACGCTTGAAGGGTGCAGAAAATGCTGAGAATGTCATTTTACTAAATAAGGCCAGCAGTATTTTACTGAATTTATTAGATTGGATCCCTGCACGTTTAGTCGGGTTAACCTATGTGATCAGTGGTAATTTTTCCACGGGTTTTGCGCAATGGCGCCAGTATGCTACGCAAGGTTTACAGTCAAGTCGCGAATTGTTGATTGCCACCGGGCTGGGCGCGATGGATCTAACTGCCACAACATCAGGTGATTTTGAAGAAGCACGCTCCCTATTACGCATGATTGAACGCAGCTTAATTATTTGGCTGGTGGTCATTGCGATTTTTACATTAGGACACTGGATCTAAATGACAGACGATTTACTCAAAAAAATAAATATTACGGATATTAATCCCGCTGAAACTCAAGAATGGTTAGCCGCCATTGATAATGTGTTAGCCAGTGATGATCGAGAACGCGCTCAATTTTTATTAGCGCAACTCGCTAAGCGAGTGGGTGATACGGGTTTTGCGATTGCCTCTGGTTTCAATCCTGATTTCATTAATACCATTACACCTGAAGAAGAACCGGCATATCCAGGTGATTTAGCGATTGAGCAACGAATACGCGCGATGATCCGTTGGAATGCAGTGGCCATGGTGGTACGTGCGGGTAAAATAGATCCTTCCCTGGGCGGTCACTTGGCAACGTACGCGTCTTCCGCAACCTTATATGAAGTGGGCTTCAATCACTATTTTCGCGGTCATGAATTTAACAATGGCGGTGATTTAATTTATTTTCAAGGTCACGCTGCTCCGGGGATCTATGCGCGTTCTTTTTTAGAGGGACGTTTTGATGAACAGCATCTAGCCCATTTCCGCCGTGAAATTGGTGGCCATGGTTTATCGTCGTATCCGCATCCTTATTTGATGCCGAAATATTGGCAGTTTCCTACCGTATCGATGGGGCTCGGTCCTCTGCAGGCAATCTATCAAGCCAAGTTTTTAAAATATTTGCACAATCGCGGTTTGCAAGATACAGCGGGACGAAAAGTGTGGGCGTTCTGTGGTGACGGTGAAATGGACGAACCCGAATCAACGGGTGCCTTGACGATTGCTGCACGCGAAAAATTGGATAATTTAATTTTTGTGGTGAACTGTAATTTACAAAAATTAGATGGCCCGGTAACGGGTAATGACAAAGTTGTAAATTTACTGGCTAATTTGTTTCAAGGTGCTGGTTGGAATGTCATTAAAGTGTTGTGGGGAAGTCGTTGGGATCCGCTGTTTGAAAAAGACACGGATGGATTATTAGTCAAAGCCATGAATGAAACGCTTGATGGCGAAATGCAGAATTACACAGCAAATGATGGTGCCTATATTCGGGAACGCTTTTTTGGTAAGTTTCCTAAATTACAAGCATTAGTGAAAGACATTTCTGACAACGATTTATTACGTCTGCGTCGCGGTGGCCATGATCCCCTCAAAGTCAATGCTGCTTATGAGCGTGCGATGAACCTAAATAATGGTAAACCAACTGTGATCTTAGCGATGACGATCAAAGGGTATGGATTGCTGAATATTCAAGCATCCAATAATGCGCACAATATTAAGAAGATGACGGATGAGCAGTTCAAGCATTATCGTGATCAATTAAATATTCCAATTGCAGATGACAAAATTTCGGGGGTGCCATTTTATCATCCCGGAAAAACCAGTCCCGAAATTCAATACCTGTTAGAACGTCGAGAAAAATTATCAGGCTTTGTACCAACACGTCGTCAAACGGCTGACACTAACATCAGCGTGCCGACTTTAGAAGATGATATTTTTGCTTCGCAATTAACGGGATCGGGTGAGCGCAAAATTTCAAGTAACATGGCCTATGTGCGCGTGTTCACCAATTTGTTAAAAGATAAAGAATTAGGTAAGCGTCTCGTGCCCATTATTCCCGACGAAGGTCGGACGCTCGGTATGGAAGGTTTATTTCCACGCATCGGTTTATATTCCGTACAAGGTCAACTATATGAACCCGTGGATAGTGGTCAATTAGTCTATTACAAAGAAGATAAAAAAGGCCAGATCATCAACGAAGGTATTACTGAAGCGGGATCGATGAGCGAGTGGTTGGCGGCTGCGACCTCCTATAGCAGTAATAACTATCCGATGATCCCATTTTATCTTTACTACTCGATGTTTGGTTTTCAACGTATTGGCGATCAAACGTGGTTAGCGGGTGATATTAATGCCCGTGGCTTTATGATTGGTAGCCTTGCAGGACGCACCTCATTAGCAGGTGAAGGCTTGCAACATTTAGATGGTCAGAGCCATGTTTTAGCGAGCACGATCCCATCCTGTGTGACGTACGATCCGACGTATGCATATGAAATTGCCGTCATCATACAAGATGGTTTGCGCCGTATGGTACAAGATCAAGAAAATGTGTTCTACTACATTACAGTAGGTATCGAAAACTATCTGCACCCAGCGATGCCGGCTGGCGAGTCTATTGCCGAAGGCATTTGCAAAGGTTTGTATTTATATCACGCCGCAAAAAGTAAATCAGTATTAGAAGTACAGTTACTGGGTAGCGGTGCAATTTTATTAGAAGTCTTAGCGGCAGCAGAATTGCTTGAAAAAGATTTTGGTATCGCAGCTAATGTTTGGTCGGCGCCCAGCTTTAATGAGCTACGTCGTGATGGTTTGGAACAGCAACACTGGAATTTATACCATCCGGAAGCGACACCTAAACAAGCCTATGTGACTCAATGCTTAGCACCGACTAAAGGGCCGATTATTGCCGCTACGGATTACATGAAAATTTATGCAGATCAAGTTCGCGAATTTTTACCCGGTAAAAATTATACGGTATTAGGGACTGATGGTTATGGTCGTAGTGATACCGTTAATGCGTTGCGCGCATTTTTCGAAGTTGATCAATATTGTATTGCATATGCAGCGGTGAAAGCGTTGGTTGATGTGGGCGCATTACCTAAAGCTAAAGCGGTTGAGGCACTCAAAAAATATAACTTAAATCCGGATAAATGTGATCCGGTTAATGTGAGATAAACACATGGCAAATATACAAAATATTTTAGTACCTGACATTGGCGGCGGAAAAGTTGATGTCATCGAGATCGTAGTTAACATCGGCGATGTCGTCGAAAAAAATGCGAGCTTATTGATAGTCGAATCCGAAAAAGCCTCGATGGATATTCCCGCCCCGTTTGCCGGAACCATCAAAGCTATCAACGTGAAAATCGGTGATAAACTGAGCGAAGGCGATTTTATTTTTGAAATGGAAGGTGATGCGGTTGCTGCGAGTAGCCCCCACCCTAACCCTCCCCCGCTTGTAGAGGCGACCCGCTGGTCGCCCTCCCAATCGGCAAAGGGCGACCAGCAGGTCGCCCCTACAAAGCTCCCTCCCGTCCAGCCAATCTCTAACGCTCAAGCTAACCTATATGCTGGTCCCGCTGTACGCCGCATCGCGCGTGAATTTGGTATTGATCTAAGCAAAATTCGTGGCACCGGTGAAAAAAATCGTATCACGAAAGAAGACGTACAAAATTATGTGCGTCAACGTTTAAGCCAAACGGGTTCAGGATTTAATTTCCCCGTAGCGTCCGCGGTTGATTTTTCAAAATACGGCGCGATTAGTATTGAACCGTTATCGAAAATAAAAAAAATCTCCGGTGCAAACTTACATCGCAATTGGGTTTCCATTCCGCACATCACTCAATTCGATGATGCCGACATCACTGATTTAGAAAATTATCGTCAAGCCCAAAAAGCTGAAGCCGAAAAACAAGGTGTGAAATTAACACCCATCGTATTCGTCATGAAGGCCGTCGTAGCAGCCTTAAAACAATTTCCGCGATTTAATGCGTCCCTTGATAATAATGAGCATAGCAGCGGTGAAAATTTAGTCCTGAAAAAATATTTCCACATCGGCGTAGCGGTTGATACACCCAATGGTTTAGTTGTTCCGGTCATTCGTGATGTCGATCAAAAAAACATTTTTGATCTAGCTAAAGAGCTAGGCGCAATCAGCAAAAAAGCCCGTGAAAAAGGCTTAACGCCAATGGAAATGCAAGGTGGTTGTTTCACGATTTCCAGTTTAGGTGGCATCGGTGGTACCGCGTTCACCCCGATCATCAACGCCCCTGAAGTGGCGATTTTAGGCTTATCGAAAACGCAAACAAAACCCGTTTGGAAAGACAATGCTTTCGTACCACGTTTAATGTTGCCACTATGCTTATCTTACGATCACCGCGTGATCGACGGTGCTGATGGCGCACGATTTGTAACGTATTTAGCGCAGCAGATTGCTGATTCTTGGAAGTGACCGCCCTCACCCTACCCTCTCCCGCCTGCGCCCCAGAGGCTACAAGCGGTAGAGGGGAAAACTGATGTGAAAATTATTAGAGCTCCTTACCATAAACTTTATCCAAGTCGAAAAATGCCGTTTTATTTATTAGCTTCATTACTCGTAATGCGACCACATTCTTAACACTTTAACTATTTTTTGTTTCTCAAGCACTTCATAAACTAAGCGATGCTGAATATTTATTCGACGCGATAGACATCCACACAGGTCACCCATGAGTTTTTCATAGGGAGGCGGATTTTGGTAGGGATTTTTCTTAATAATATCCAATAGTTTCTGACATTTTACTTTAAGATTTGATCCTGAAATCTTTTTCGCATCTTTTTGAGCGTTAGTGGAATAGATGAGCTTATACATAAAATTACCAATCTAGTTTATCTGACATTTTGCTGTGTGGTTCAGAGCGGGCCTCCAGAATGGATTCACGCATACCTGGAATAGAGAGCAAATATAAGGTTTCTTGCATGGCCGCAAAATCTTCAGCATCAATCACCACGACTTTGTTACGTTTACCAATAACATGTAGAGGCTTGTGGGTTTCACTCACTGAATCAACCAGATTATATATATCACTGCGAAATTGGCTTACTGTACAGTTATCCATAAATTACCTCACTCATTTTGAAAGCGTACTCTATAACGTACGTTTTGTCAATATGAGTTTTATTTAAATTTATATTGAGTTACTTGTTGGCATGGATGATTTTATCGTGCTTTTTAGGTTAATGTAAGTGTAGTAATCGTTGAAAAAATCCCATTTTCGTAATATTAAAATCATGAACAAATTGTTCGACAGTGTCATAGCGTTGCTCACGTTTAATGGCTAAGCCTTTTTCTAATGCTCGCCACTGATTTTTATTTAACGTAGTGATGGGTGCTAATTTAATTTGCGTATCATAGGCCTGTTGTGCCGTTTTTTTCTGATAGGGATGGATGCCCGATAATAATTCATACGTGACGCAGGCGAGAGCATAGACATCATCGGCTTTACTGGCAGGCGTATTATTTAAAATTTCATAACTAGCGTATAAAGGACTATAGGTCAAAATGCTGTCCGCATCGGGCGCAATATCGGCTGTTAACGCCGAACTGCTAAAACCAAAGTCGATTAATTTAACTTCTAAATTATCGGTAATAAAAATATTGCTGGGTTTGAGATCAGCATGCGCATAGCCTTGTTGATGCATGTAGATCAAAGCGGCTGCAATTTCATTCATTAAAGCTATTTTCTGTGCTTGACTTAAATTCTGCAGATCTGCTGTTTCTAACATTTGTTTTAATGTACAACCTTTTAAATATTCCATGGTAATAAATGCGATATCACCATCCCGGTCGAAGTCATAAATACGCACGATATTGGAATGGGCTAACGCTTGCGCCTTGGCGGCTTCCATTTGCAAGGTCTGAAAGACTTTTGGATGTTCTTTATAATGGTCATTTACAATTTTGATGGCGATAAACGGATTTTTAATTCCAGCTTCTTCTTTTCGTTTATCCCGGGCTTTATAAACGGTACCCATACCACCCGTACCGATTTTGGTTTCCAGTACAAAGCGATCTTTCAACGTAAAACCTTCCTGCACGTCACGTGCAGTTAATTTAGTATTATTAATGTTTAATTCTTCTAAGAGCGTACTCATTCTTTAATATCCACTAATACAATACTGATATTATCTTTTGCGGTGCGTGCCAAACATAACTTTAATAATGCATCGACCACTTTAGATGCTGAAGTATATTTTAAAATAGCTGCAATTTCAGAACGTTCAATTTCATTATAGAGTCCATCACTACAAATGAGTAATTTATCATTGGCTTCTAACATGAATTCTTTGTAATCAAACCTTAGATCCGCATCGGCACCAATCGCTCGGGTTAATACATTATTTTTATACTCTTTCGCTTGTTCCGCTGTTAATTCGCCTTGCGCAATCAGTTCTTGTAGTTGACTGTGATCGGTACTCAATTGCAGTAAACGCTCATTACGATATAAATAAATTCGACTATCACCGGCCCACAGACAGGTACAGTTTTCCTCATTCGCAAACACGACGGCAATCGTACTACCGGTCATGCGGTCATGCTCGATATTTTGTTTAACCAGTTGTTCGTTTACATCTTCTAAAATACTCGTCAGTGTAAAAATATTAGTGTTGCTCGCGCCACCTTTTGATAAATTATCCAGGGCTTGAATAATGGTTTGGCTGGCGATATCGCCAGCATAATGACCACCCATACCATCAGCAATAGCCCATAGACCATTTTGATCATGACGATAATAGGCATCTTGATTATGAGTGCGTACATTACCAGGGTGACTGACTGCATAAGAGATCCAATTCATGTATTTTTCCTTTTTTGCTCTATTTTACTTCATTAAACTTAATATAATATTAAACATTTTATTTTATGAGAGGAATACTAGCAATTTCCACCTTTGCTAAGTATAACTAAATTGTCGTGATTCGGCATCCTTCGTGTATAATTCTTTATATGAGAACATCTGAACAAAAATTTATTAAAGAATTTACGCCGAACTGGTTTGCGGCGATCATGGGTAATGGCGCTGTTGCTTTAGTGTTGCAGCATTATGTAAGCACCTTACCATTTTTATGGTATCTCGCTGCGGCATTATGGCTTCTTGATATTGTGCTTTTTATTTTGTTTAGCAGTTTGTTAATTACACGTTTTTGTTATTACCCCCATCATTTCAAGCGTATGTTGAAAAATGCGACGCAGCCGCTATTTTTAGGCTGTATTCCGATGGCGTTAATTACCATTGTGGATGGTTTCATCGCTTTTGGGATACCGATCTTAGGACAAACATGGGCAATTGATCTAGGTATTACTTTTTGGTGGTGTGCCGTGGTATTGTCTTTGATCAGCGCTTGGTTGATCCCTTTTGCGATGTTTTTAATGCAAGAACATACATTAGAATCAATGACTCCCATGTGGTTACTGCCTATGGTGGCGTGTGAAGTAACGGCTGCCGCAGGGGGCGTGTTTATCAGTTATATGAGCGCGGATATCCAAACAACCGTGCTTATGCTGAGTTTTGCATTGTGGTCCATTTCGCTATTATTAGCGTTTGCGATCATCACAATTTTTATCAAGCGCCTGATTATTCATTCGCTACCTACACAGAATTTAGCGCCTTCTATTTGGCTCGTATTGGGTCCATTGGGAACTGGAGCCTTAGGTTTAATTACCTTAGGTCACGCCGCGCAACACATAACAGTAAATGTATCACCGCATTTAAAAGCCATGATTGATATCTTACCGGGTATCGATTTATTCGTTGCCCTAATTTTATGGAGCTTTGCTTTTTGGTGGTTAGTCACCGCATTGATCTGTACGGCGTATCAATTTATCAAGGGTATTAACTTTACTATGAGTTGGTGGGCCTTTACCTTTCCGTTAGCCATATTTATTTTAGGAACCTTGGCGATGGCAACGGAAACTAAGATGCTATTATTTGAAATTATAGGAATATTTAGCACTTTATTGTTACTATTTTTCTGGATCACCGTTATCATGAAAACGACTGTGGGTGCATTAAATCAAAGCTTATTTTCAGATCCTTGTATTAAAGAAAATCAGAAATAATTAAATTTTCGCAGCTAATTCCGTGGCTTGTTTGATCGTACGTTTCGCATCCAATTCTACGGCTTTGTCAGCACCGCCGATGAGATGCACGGTGAGATTTGCGGCTTGTAAGTCGGCGAGTAATGCACGTTGGGATAATTGGCCGGCACAAATCACAACATTATCAACCGCAAGAATTTGTGGTTTATCATTAACGATAATATGTAATCCTTGGTCGTCAATTTTTTGATATTGCACGCCATTGATCATTTTAACGTGGCGTTGTTTTAAACTTAAGCGATGGATCCAGCCGGTGGTTTTACCGAGATTTGCGCCGATGCGATTGGTACCGCGTTGTAATAAATAAATCGTGCGTGGCGAATGTTGTGCAGTTGGTTTAATTCCAGCGACACCACCACGTGCTTGTAACGTAGGGTCGATGCCCCATTCATGTAAATATTTTTGCTCATCTAAGCTGGCAGAAATGCCTTCTTGGCTTAAATACTCAGCCACATCAAAGCCAATGCCTCCGGCGCCGATCAGCGCGACAGTTCTGCCAACGGGCTTATGCGCTAATAATACGTCGATGTAGGATAAAACTTTTGAGTGATTAATGCCGTCGATGTCTGGTGTACGCGGTGTGACGCCAGTCGCTAAAATAATTTCAGCATAATTATTATTAATTAAGTCATTTGTCGTTATACGAGTATTTAATTTAAGCTCAACTTTATGCAGTTCAATTTGCTTGGCGAAATAACGCAAAGTTTCGTGAAATTCTTCTTTCCCCGGAATTTGTTTGGCCATATTAAATTGACCACCGATCTGTGTGCTGCTTTCATATAAAGTAACGGTATGGCCGCGTTTAGCAGCAATAGTCGCAAAAGCTAAACCCGCAGGCCCAGCACCAACAACCGCTAATTTTTTGGGATGATGAGTCGGCAAATAATTGAGTAAGGTTTCATGGCACGCGCGTGGATTTACTAAGCATGAAGCAGTTTTACCTTTAAAAACGTGATCTAAGCAGGCTTGATTACAGGCAATACAAGTATTAATTTCATCTGCTCTATTAGTCGCTGCTTTAGTTAAAAATTCGGGATCGGCTAAGAAAGGTCGCGCCATCGACACCATGTCTGCGTCGCCATCAACTAATATTTTTTCCGCAACGTCAGGGCTATTAATTCGATTTACGGTAATTAATGGAATAGTCAATTTTGTTTTTAAATGCTTTGTCACCCACGCAAAAGCTGCACGTGGCACCATGGTTGCAATCGTTGGAATACGCGCTTCGTGCCAACCAATGCCGGTATTAATTAACGTGGCACCGGCTTTTTCGACTTCTTGTCCTAATAAAATAATTTCTTCTAGACTGCTGCCATCAGCGAGCAAATCGAGCATTGATAAACGATAAATAATAATAAAATGGGAACCGATCGCGGCACGAATGCCACGAATAATTTCCAGGGGAAAGCGCATCCGATTTTCATAACTGCCACCCCACTCATCGGTGCGTTTATTAGTGTGCGTCACTAAAAATTGATTAATTAAATAACCCTCCGAGCCCATTACCTCGACACCATCATAACCCGCCTGTTGAGCGAGACGCGCACAACGCACAAAATCACGGATGGTTTTTTTGACACCCCAACGTGAGAGGGCGCGAGGTTTGAAGGGTGAAATAGGCGATTTAATCGCCGAGGGCGCAGCGCAAAAGGGATGATTAGCATAACGACCGGCATGTAAGATCTGCATGACAATTTTGCCACCGGCTTCATGCACGGCCGTAGTGACTAATTGATGTTTTTTACTGCTTTTCTTCGTCATCATCGTTGCTGCTTTAGGCGATAATTTACCCGTTAAATTTGGGGCAATACCCCCGGTAACGATCAATGCCACGTCATTGTGTGCGCGTTCGGCAAAAAATGCAGCTAATCGTGAGAGTTCTTTATCTTCTTCTAAACCAGTGTGCATCGAGCCCATTACAACGCGATTTTTTAACGTAGTGAAACCGAGATCGAGCGGACGAAATAGTTGTGGGTAATAAGAGTGATGGTTCATAGCGTCCTGTTTATAAACTAACGTAACATGTCGATTATCATAATAGGACTGTCTCTGTGGAGCAAATTTTATTTATAGGACTTACGAAAAAAGATGAGATGCGAGGCGCAAATGAGCGAAAATACCGGAATGTATATATACATACATGAGGATTTTGAGCGAGTTTGCTACAAATCAGATTACTTTTTGCGGAAGTCCTAATTTAGAAAATTTTAGATCCTACCTGGGAAGCATCTATGTAACTATTGTTAGTATACCAACTATGCTGGCTCGGATAAATTAACGCTCATTAGACTTCTTTCCAAACTAAGATTCGGTTTGGAAAGAAGTCTATTAGCTATTTCTTCCGCCAAAACAAGAACAGTGCAAAGCAAAAAAATAATACGGGCGTAATTAACGCTGCGATCAAGGGTGGTACTTGATACACCAAACTAAAGGGTCCTAAAAATTTATTGGCTATAAAAAATACTAAACCGACCATAATTCCCGACAGTAGGCGCAAACCCATGCCGACATTGCGCAGCGGACCAAAAATAAAAGGAATTGCGACTAAGGCCATCACCAAGGTACTTAAGGGTTGAAACACCCGCAACCAAAAAACCAGTTCTTCACTTTGCGTATTCAGACCATTTCTTTTTTCGTAATTAATTTGCTCATCTAATTGCACTAAGGTCATATTTAGAGGATTGGGTGCGGAGAGCACTCGAAAATTAAAATGTAACGGCCATACGACTTGTGGTAATTTTTCCAAATCTACACTGATCGCATTAAGATGACTGACGACGACATTGCTAAACACCCAATTGTCACCCACTAATTGTGCTGATTGTGCTTTACTAGCGCTTAACAACTCATAGTGATCATTAAACTCATAACGCGTAATACCGATTAATTTTTTGTCGGCCGTGACTTCATGAATAGTATAAAAATTAGAACCATCACGTAGCCACACACCGCGTTGCGTCTGCACCGCTTGGCCACCACTTTGCGCAATTAAGCGCTGATTTTCTGCATAGGTAGCCAGCTTTGGCGCCCAATCCTCACCGATAAAACTCATTATTAAAATCAACAAAAAGCTAGCACTGAGCACCCAAATGGCAATCCGTGCTGAAGCCACACCAGCGGCGCGCATTACGGTCAATTCGTTATGTGAAGCAAGTGTACCTAAACCAATTAATATACCCAATAAAATAACCGTCGGAAATAGTTGATACAGTGAAATCGGCAAGTAAAATAGTACATATTGGATAGCCTGTACAAAAGCATAATTTTTACCCAGATCACTCATTTCGCCCAGAAAATTAACAATCGCTAAGATCCCCAAAAACACCACGATTAATAAGATAATAGTGTTAGCAACCGTACGATTGATGTAGAAAAATAGTTTCATCCCAAATTATCTCCGTGACACCCTAAATTCAAAATACAAACCCAAGGCGACGATCAAGATCAGTACATGTACCCACCATAAACCGATCATTGGCGACACCATGCCTTTTTCCAACAAATAACGCGCGACAAAAATTAAGTTGACATACACCAAATAAATTAAAATGGCTGGTAAAAATTTGGCATAGCGTCCTTGACGTGGTTTTACACGACTGAGCGGAATGGCAAGGATCATTAAAATCAATACTTGCAGTGTCAATGACACGCGCCATTCCAACTCAGCGAGCTCCATCACATTACTGCGTCCTTGCCAAAGCTCCCAGGATGACATCCCATCCAAATGAGTATAAGGACCACTGATCGTGATCCGCGGCAACAACACGCTGTACTGTTCATTTTTATAAACCGTATAATTTTGTTGGCCAGCCACTCCTTGATAATGATAACCATGCTGTAATTGCAGGTATTGAGAACCATCGCTTTGCGTGATTTGCTGTCCCTGTGGGGCGAAGCTCACATCCCACACTTCCTGTTTAGTCTTTGGATCAATTTGGGTTAACTGCGCCGTAAAAATATTTGTGATGTGTTGGCGATCCCGTGATAACTGTTCAACATAGATAATTTGCTGACCCTCATTAAGCACCTTAAAGCGGCCTGGGATCACGGTCTGCAAAACATTATTCACTCCATTGCTTAAGATCTTACCCCGTTCTTCCACCAAATTCGGACCTAAGAATAAAACTAAATAACCGGTAATAGCAGTAATAAATAGCGCTGAAATAAAGCTATTGAGTAATAATTGATGCTCACTAAACCCCGAAGCTTGTAACACCACCATTTCACTGTCGGCATACAAACGACTATAGCCGAGCAATAAGGCTAAATAAAAAGCAAAAGGTAGAAACAGACCCAATAGAATAGGAATGCTAATGAGCAATAATTTGCCCAAGAATAATAAGGGTAAGGTCCCCGAGGCGATCCGTGCTAAAAAATCAGAGAGCTGACTGACTAAGACAATAATTAACAAGATCACTACGATCGCTAGCAATATCATTAAAACTTCGCGCATTAAATATCGAAAAATGATCATTTGAGCATGCAATCTCATTAAAAATTCAGTAAACTATCGATCATTGTACATTAAAATAACTATTGAGGCGAAAATGAAGTTTACTTTTACCAGCAATAAATTAACTCAAATTAAAACCGACGCCATCGTCATCCCCATTTTCAGTAAAGGTACCTTAAGTGCCAATGCTCAAACACTGGATACGGCGAGTGGTAAAGTAATTACCCAACTGATAAAACAAGGTGATTTCCACGGAACTGCAGGGGAAAGCTTGCTATTACCGACCATCGCCGGTTTGCGCACTTCTCGCGTATTATTAGTGGGTTGCGGTGATATCGCTGAATTTAATAATCAGTGTTTAGAAAAATTTTGTACGGCTGCCGTCAATACTCTAAAAAATACCTGCAAAACCGTTTGTCTGGCGATTGATGACTTTCACATTAAACCGCATACAGCCGATTGGATCCTAGAACAAAGTTTGTTGCACTGTAACCGGGTGAGCTATGAATTTACCGCCTATAAAAGTAAGAAAACGCCGCTAAAAACCGTACTCAGCGAAATCAGTTTTTACACCGATGCCAAACATGCGCAACAAACCATCAAGACTATGAGCATTACGATCGACGCGATTAACTTTACGAAAGATGTCGCCAATCAGCCATGCAATATTGGTACGCCTGATTATTTAGTCCAGATTGCTAAAGAGTTGGCTAAAAAGCATTCCGATCTAGCTGTCACGGATATGGATGTTAAACACTTAAAACGCTTAAAAATGGGTGGTATCTTGGGTGTAGGTCAAGGCAGTAGCAATCCACCACACTTGATCGAACTGCGCTATCGAGGTGGTAAAGCCAATCAAGCGCCGATCGTTTTAGTTGGTAAAGGCGTAACCTTTGATACCGGTGGTATCTCGATCAAGCCTTCTTCGAGCATGGAAGACATGAAATTCGACATGTGCGGCGCCGCTAGTGTGTTAGGCGCTGTCAAAGCCGCTGTTGAACTAAAATTGCCGATCAATCTCATCGGCTTGATCCCCACGGTGGAAAACATGCCGGATGGTAACAGCTACCGCCCCGGAGATATTCTCACTAGCTATTCAGGACAAACCATCGAAATTACTAATACGGATGCGGAAGGTCGAGTGATTTTGTGCGATGCGTTGAGCTACGCGAAAAAATTCAAACCCAACGTTATTATTGACATGGCAACCCTCACGGGAGCCTGCGTAGTCGCCTTGGGTACCATTAATTCCGGATTATTTACTCGTCACGATCACCTCGCGCATGATCTGTTATCCGCTGCCGCACAGTCGGACGATAAAGCATGGCGTATGCCCTTAGAAGACGCTTATTATCCCGATTTAGACAGTGATATTGCCGATATGAAAAACTCCGGCAGTCGCTGGGGTGGCGCAATTACCGCCGCCTGTTTCTTAGACCGTTTTGTGGATAAGACACAGGCCTGGGCACATCTCGATATCGCCGGCCCTGCGTATACTGCGGGTAAAGGAGCAGGCGCGACTGGTCGTCCGGTAGCATTATTAGTGCAGTATTTACGTAATCAAAGCGCCAAAAAATAATGTCAGACAAACTATCGCAAGCTGATTTTTATCAACTCATGGATCCGGCTGATACGGCGCGCTTAAAATTAGTGTGTCGTCTGGCAGCAAAAGCGTTTGAAGCAAAACAAAGCTTATATATTCACTGTAGCGATAGCACTGAAGCGCAAACTGTAGATGATTTATTGTGGACGTTTCATGATGTCGGTTTTATTCCGCATGCGCAGGCGGGTGCAGCACGAGCTAAGGATGCAATAATTCTGATTGGCAGTGGAAATTTACCCACTCAACCTGCCGCAATTTTATTAAATTTAGAGGCAAAAATTCCCGATGGCGCCGAACATTATCAACGTATTATCGAAGTGGTTGCCGCGAATGATGCGGCGAAAAAAATAGCGAGCGAGCACGAAAAAATTTATGCCGATTGGCATAAGAAAATTAACAAGCATGAAATTAAATAATGAATAAAACCTACAACCCTCTAGAAATTGAAAAACGTTGGTATCTCATCTGGGAACAAGCGGGTTATTTCGCACCATCCGGTCACGGTCAATCTTATTCCATCATGATCCCACCACCCAATGTCACCGGCTCCTTACACATGGGACACGGTTTTCAACACACGTTAATGGACGTGCTGATCCGCTATCATCGCATGCAAGGTGATAATACTTTGTGGCAAGTCGGTACCGATCACGCGGGCATTGCCACACAAATGGTCGTGGAACGCAAACTCGCAACCGAGGGTAAGCATCGCACCGATCTCGGTCGTGAAAAATTTATCGAAAAAGTCTGGGAATGGAAACAAGAATCCGGTAACGACATTACGCAACAAATGCGCCGTCTCGGCAACTCAACTGACTGGACACGCGAAGCGTTTACCATGGATGACGATTTTTCCGCTGCGGTTAAAAAAGTATTTATTCAACTCTACGATGAAGGATTAATTTATCGCGGTCAACGATTGGTAAACTGGGACCCCGTCTTACTCACTGCTCTCTCTGATGTCGAAGTTTTAAATGAAGAACGTGATGGATTTTTGTGGCATATTCGCTATCCAGTCGTGACGGAGCATGAAACGAGGGGTGGCGCGGAGGCGGTTCCCTTGTTTCGCGAAGCGAAAAAGGTGCCGCAGCGACAGGACCCCGAGCAATTTCTAATCGTCGCCACTACCCGTCCCGAAACCCTGCTCGGCGATACGGCAGTTGCTGTGCATCCTGACGATACGCGTTACCAACATCTTATTGGCAAACAAATTAAGCTTCCCTTAACTGATCGCTTAATTCCAATTATTGCTGATGATTATGTTGATCCCACGTTTGGTAGCGGCTGCGTCAAAATCACACCGGCTCATGATTTTAACGACTACGAAATGGGTAAGCGCCATCATTTACCCCTGATTAATATTTTTACGCCTGATGCTAAAATAAATGATAATGCGCCTAAAAAATACCAAGGACTCGATCGCTTTGTTGCCCGCGAACACATCATCAACGATTTGCAGTCGCTCGATCTGCTCGAAAAAATTGTTCCACATAAATTAAATTTACCGATTGGTGATCGCGGCGGTGCGATCATCGAGCCGTATTTAACGGAACAATGGTATGTCAAAATTGCACCCCTCGCTGAACCCGCGATCAAAGCGGTCGAATCGGGCAAGATCCGTTTCGTTCCCGAAAACTGGACAAAAACTTATTATCAGTGGATGCACAATATTCAAGACTGGTGCATCAGTCGCCAACTCTGGTGGGGCCATCGCGTGCCCGCTTGGTATGATGACGCCGGAAATATTTATGTGGGTGATGATGAAACGGCCGTACGCAAAAAATATCAGATCGCTGCTGAGTTAGCACTGCGCCAAGATACCGATGTACTCGACACGTGGTTTTCATCCGCACTGTGGCCGTTTGCCACACTCGGCTGGCCGGAAAAAACAGCTGACTTAAAAACCTTTTATCCAACCAGCGTGTTGATCACCGGCTTCGATATTATTTTCTTTTGGGTAGCACGGATGGTAATGTTCGGTCTGAAATTCACCGGTGAAATTCCATTTCATGATGTCTATATCACGGGTTTGATCCGAGATGAACACGGGCAAAAAATGTCGAAAACGAAAGGCAACGTACTCGATCCGATCGATCTGGTTGATGGTATTTCGTTGGATGCTCTCATTAAGAAACGTACCTATGCGCTGATGCAACCCGCCATGGCGAAAAAAATTACCGAAAATACGCGTAAACAATTTCCTAATGGTATTGCGGCACATGGTATGGATGCTTTGCGTTTTACCTATTGTGCACTCGCCTCTACCGGCCGCGACATTCGTTTTGATTTGGGCCGCTTAGAAGGCTATCGAAATTTTTGTAATAAAATTTGGAATGCCGCAAAGTTTGTGTTGATGAATATTGGCGGCGATGTTTTCGGAGATCTTTCGAAAAACGCCGTAAATCCTTCCGAAAACTCGCCTTCTCACCCCGTTGCTCTACCCGACCAATGGATCCTTTCCAGCTTACAAAAAACTACTCAAATGATCCGTGAACAGTTAGATAATTATCGCTTCGATCTCGCCGCGCAAGCAATCTATGAATTTATTTGGAACGAATATTGTGATTGGTATTTAGAATTTACTAAACCGATTTTAAATGATCCCAATCGTACCGATGCGCAAAAAGCAGGTACCCGACAAACATTAGTGCAAGTGCTTGAAACCTGGCTGCGTTTATTACATCCCTTCATGCCGTTTATCACTGAAGAAATTTGGTCCTGCTTTGCCAAGACTTCGCAGGACAAGCCCTATACTCATAGCATCATGATCCAACCCTATCCGCAATGTGACGCAACGCTAATTAATCATACCGCTGATGCGAGCATCGATTTACTCAAGAAAATTATTCTCGCTATTCGTACTATTAGGGGTGAAATGAATATTGCACCGTCACGCACCGTGCCATTATTACTCGATAAAGCAAGTGTCTCGCAACGACACATCATCGAGCAAAATAAAAATTTATTAATGAGCCTCGCTCGCTTAAGATCCATCACCTGGCTTGATGGTGACACGGCACCCGCTGCAGCGACCGGCCTCGTCGACCAATTAGAACTCTTTATACCCATGGCCGATCTAATCGACAAAGAGGCTGAGCTCGCCCGTTTAGCCAAAGAAATCACCCGCCTCGAACAAGAGCTCGTCCGTATCGAACAAAAACTCATGAATGAAAGTTATGTTACCAAAGCTCCCGCAGAAGTCGTGGCGAAAGAACGCGCGCGTCTGGAAAATAATCAATTTATGATCACAAAACTGCAAGAGCAAGTAGAAAATATTAAGCAATTATAGGGGTGCTCATCAACTATTATTGTTATTTCATCCATATGGTAGGTCGGCTTACGCGTCTTGTTCTTCGTAGCTTTAGCGAAGTAGAAAGCAAGCCGACAATTAGCCTGCTTGCTTCGCGTAAGCAGGCCTACTAGTTCAACTGCCGAATCTAGGTTTAATACAGAAAACAATTTTAAAGCAAGATAGTGCAGGTGGACGCAGTACGAATTATATTATTTTGATTTAGGTTAAGCCGCCCCCCACCTTTAAGTTGTGGATGCGTGAAAAAATTTAGCCCTTGCTATTTCTTTCATCCCCATATTCCTGTATTATCTTTGCACAAATATTATAAACAAAGAGAATCCAGCTATGTACAATCCTAATCATATTAATCCTAATTCTGAAAGTATGAAGTGCAGCGGATGCGGAAAATGGAATCTCATGCTCGAGACGGATGCTCCTGTGCCAACAGCCGATTTTTTGGCACAACAAAACCCTGTTATCCTCCCTCATAAGTGGGATACATTAACGGGAGCTGATGAGGCAAAAGCGCTACAAATGCAACAGTATTCATTCGACAACTTTCTTACTATAAACCCATGTGATCCTAGCCATATCGCTGCTCAAAAAGAAATACTTCGTGCAATGCTAAAAAATTTGCAAGCCTCTACGGAAGCCAATCAACCAGGCGTAATACGAATACGCGCTTTTCTATCTAGTTTGCTTAAAAGCTACACTCGTGTAAACGGACCGCTGAACGGGACGATACTGGGTCACGAACAATCGCAAAGTAATGACACCGTTACCGTCTTGGTGTGCGGACATATGTATTGTCCTAGTTGTGTCGCAACTGCCAAAGAGCGGAGTCTACGCGATGGCTCCCCGCGGCCCGGCCCACATCTTCCGGCTGCATACATTGTAGACCACTACCAGTCAGGGAGTAGTATACTTAAAGAGACCAGCTTTCATGTGCCTATCGATTCTACCTACATCGAACTAGCTGATGAGAGTGACACCAGCTCCGATAACAGTAATTATCTAGCTGTTCTTCCCATCGGAGGACAACCCCAACTTACCTATACTAATAATCCTGTCCACTTTTATGGCTGCACCTGCGATACTTTTACTAAATTACCTCCGGCTATCAAATGGGGATCATTCGCTTTGAGCATCGCACCTAGTGTTCAGACACAAACAACCATTACGAAAGCCAATATTTTTAAACGTCATCCGAAAATAACAGCTGCTGCTTTCCTCACTGTCGCCGGTATCGCCGCCGCCGCCGTCTTCCTTACTCGCAAGGAAGGAGGATCCTATACGAATGCCATCATCGGCGGAAACAACACGAACTCGACACCCACACCGGTTACGATTGTACCCACTTCCACGCTGTTGAGCTCATCGACTGTCAGCCCGACAACCGTTACTCCACTCACCTCCAGCATCGCAACCGCAGCGACCAACGCGCTCACTAGCTCAGAAACCAGCATCGCAACCGCAGCGACCGACGCGCTCACTAGCTCAGAAACCAGAATCGCAACAGCAGTCGCCACCAGCACCGCGGCCGCATTTACGTCAACAATCACTAACGCCCTATCTACTTCGGCTCCTACAACGTCGGCTCTTACGACGTTGATCACCTCGACAACGACAACGCCTATTCTATCATCCCCAACCTTGGCTCCAACTAGCACAACTAGCACAACTAGCACCGCTACACCTAGCACAACTAGCACCGCTACACCTAGCACAACTAGCACAACTAGCACAACTAGCACAACTAGAACAACTAGTAGCTCATCGCTAACGTTTAGCGTGGTACCTACTACGGCTACTACGACCGTACCGAGAACTATTAAACATGATACATCTATAACTCTGCCCGATCGCCGTCGTGCCGACGCTATGCTACGGGTGGCGTGTGTGGTAACGTACAACATGACTCAAGTGTTCAATAATGTCAATGTCAATGCGAATGCTGACGTTGGCTCGGCTCTCATCAGCCCTAGCGCAGCAGCAGCCATTACAGCACGCGTTGCAGAGCAAGTGGCTAGCGCAATAATACAAGATCGTGCTTGTGATCTCGATCGCTTTATCGAACAGGCGCTTAGACATCCTGTCGCCGACTATAAACCGGGAGCAGTTTATATTTATCGCTTTCCACCACCCGGCATTCAAAAATCGGTGCGCTTCATCCAAGCGATCAGGCAGGCGTTCAGATCTCTTTACCCTCAAAGCAATCTTTGAGCCGCCACCATCAAGGATAAAAACTAAACTTTCAGCGTAACTCCCCAGGTAGCCTAAGCACCGTCATCCCTGCGAAAGCAGGGATCCAGGAAATATTATAAGATCTGGATCTCAGCTTTCGCTGGAATGACGAACAGGAAATTATTTCTTCCGCCAAAATAAGAACAGTGCAAAACAGAAAAATAACATAAGTATATTGATTACAACTACAATGTAGTTATAATATAATAATGAATGAAATTGTGTTTAAATGGGACTCCAAAAAAGCTTTATCAAATACGCAAAAACATGGCGTGAGCTTTGATGAAGCGAAGTCGGTATTCTTTGATGAAAATGCATTAGTAATACCTGATCTAGAGCATTCAAACAAAGAAGAGCGATTTATTATTTTAGGCTTGAGTCATAACAGGAGATTGTTAGTGGTCTGTCACTGTTATCGTGAAGCTGACCATATTATTCGTTTAATTTCTGCGCGTAAAGCAACTCGTCAAGAAAGCAAGCAATATCGAGGAGATAAATTATGAAAAATGAATATGACTTTTCAAAAGCAAAAAAAAATCCTTATGTAAAAAAATTAAAAAAGCAGCTGACTATTCGGCTTGACAAAGATACGATTGAATATTTTAAAAATCTCGGTGAAGATAAGGACATTTCTTATCAAACTTTAATTAATTTATATTTGAGGGATTGTGCGCAAAATCACAAAAAACTACAGCTTAATTGGTCAGCACGTAAGGCTCAAAGTCCCCTGATTAAAAAAGGACATAAACTCAATTGAGTCGGATTGACAGATATACATTTTAAACTGTTTTTTCGAGCATATAATCACTCATCTCATCGAAAAAAGGAACTCCCTATGCACTGCACCCACTGCCATCAACAATTTCCCCCTATCGAAGCGGCCCAAGTGGCCAGCGCGAAATTATATTGAGTCACTGATTATTTTTTATCATGGCAGTGGTTATATATTCGATTCAGACTACCTTGCAGCTCCCTGTACCATTCTTATAATCACATGCCAATATCGTGTTGGGTGTATTATACGTAGTAGTCTCACCGCGAATTTTAATGCTAATGCTTGAAGAATCACCCGCCAGGCCAGTATTGATGTCGCCCTGCAAGCTAATGTGATCATCATCGATCACGACGCTAGAATTCTCCTGTACTAGGATAGCATATTCCGCACGAGGTGTACCGGTGAAAGCAATTGAAGAGGCATTTGAAATATTAATGATCGAGCCTCCTATGACAAAAAGCACAGTGTTAGTGTTACTATTCATAGTTGTATTGAGTAAATTAACGGACTTAGCATTATCTGCCGTCAATGCATAACTGGTGTTCTCAGAAATGGTAGACGAAGTAATGGTGACGCTACCTGTATCGAGTAAACCTACGCCGTGAACTGAATTTGAGTTTATTGTTGCATTTTTAACGGACAATATACTGTCAAGATTAGTCGCATAAATTCCAGCTTGAGTATTGGAACTAAAACTATTGGCACTGCCATCGACAACCACTTGACCATGCGCTAACCGTAATCCATGCAAGATATTATGGTCACTGGTGACATTGGACATTTTAACGATTGCGTTACTATTATCGACTCTTATACCTGAACCAGCATTGGAAGAGGTAGTAGCTTTTGTCGTTATAAAGACTATACCCGCTT
>SHZH01000013.1 GCA_009692385.1 Gammaproteobacteria bacterium
AGCAAGTATCATACAAAATGAATCACTGGCTGGTAGTCCCAATGTATTGTTGAAAAGATCGGCAATGTTTCGATTAGGTCTGATTTGAAGATGTCTAAAAGTAAGAAAAATTAAAAATAAACCACGTTCAGTGGTTCGTGCATTTGTATCAAAAAAAGTTTTTAAAAGTGATTGTGCCTTAACTGCATTCATATCGGGTGGATATAGCGAGAAGGTTCTCGATGAATAACTATCTTTAAGTAGAATGTATTGTAGAGGTTCGACAATGCACAGTGTCCAGCGCGCAATAATTTGCTCGAATTTACAGGTTTTATCCATCATTGTTTTACCTAAACGTAGCCATACAACAGGCTCGCTAGCGAGTAGTGTTTTGAATGAGCTAAGGTTTTCTCCTAAGTGATAGGGAAGGGAGATTTTAGTTAAACATTTTAGTGTAAATACATTTGCGGAATTCTCGCGAATTTCAGTGGGAGGTAACGCAGGGAAGAGATAGTCTACTTGATGTTGCACGAGTGCTTGCACTCCCGTTGGATCAATGTAGGTGGCACCGGTCGCTAAATTTTGAAGTACAGCGGCGATATTAAATAATCGTCCTCGGGAAGCGTTAATGAAATGGGTTAATGAAGTTCTTAAGTAAATTGTCACGTTTATGTTGGTTGAAGAAGTTTCATTTTTTTCTTGATGGATGTAGGTTAAACTGACAGCTGCTCTATCACGTGCCCAGCTTTCATTGGGATCTTTTGTCAAACCGAGTGAATTCAGCAGGTGAGATATTGTCATTTCTAGTGCTTGAGCATTAACTTTAGTGTCGGTCTTTAATGGGTTTGCGGCATAAATAACCAAGTCAGCATCATCGGCGTGTTGTGGTAGAAAGATGCGTGTACCCGCTAGAAAAACTTCATAATCAGGATGTTTTTTTGTAAAGTCGAGGGCTAGATTATGTAATTTGGCAAAAAATATAAATTTAGACATTTCGTTGGGATTGAAATCAGCTGGAAAAGTAAGAGGAAAAAAGCTTGCGAAAAAAGTTAAGATTTCATCTGATAAAGAAGCTTTTGTGATTAGTGTTGTTAAGAGTGAATTTAAATGATTGAGCAACTTGACTATTTCTATTAAATGCGTGTTTTGTAATGATATTATTTTCTGGTATTGTTCTGTTAACGATGCAACATGAATGAAGTTTCCACTGATTTTCGATAGAGAGGTTGTTTTTGTTAAACTAGCCGTTGATTTGTGTTGATACAACTGTTCAGGCAATGCAGCTAGGTTCGATAAATGATTTTTGTCGAAAATTTCTAAACTACTACAACACGTTTCAAGTATGCATATCTGCAAGTCGACATGACGTTTTAGAAAGGGATCTTCAACTTGCATTTGATTATATTCTTTAATCAGGTGCGACAATTTTTCAACTAGGTCTTGATAAAAACTAGTGGGCTTGAACAATACTTGTTTTGTACTTCCAGTGAAGGATGCCCATGTTGCTGCTTGTACCGCAGGCGGTATCGATGGTCCAGGCGGTGCTGGGATCACGGTTTTCAATCGCGGCAATATTAAAGGAAGGGGAGTGCTTATAAGTGAGGCTGTTGATGTTGGTGTGTTAGGAGGAGATGTTGCCGCACTTCCGGAAGATGATTCAGTTGAAGATTGACTTGCTGAAACAGGCACACTATCCGGTCTGTAGAATTTATAGATGGAAGCATGTCCTCTGTCTGAGTTTTTCGTGTTTCGTTGTTTTGCTGTTCTGACGAAGGAGGGCATTGCTGCAGTGGGTAACTTAGGCGCCAGTCGTACAGATTCTGCTTGTGGTAGAAATTCAGCTTCTTGTATCGTTGAATTACTTCTCTTTGCCTTAATGTAAGCCAGTGCCCGTGCCAAATAAAAAGAGGGTGTTTTAGAACTTAACCAGCTTTCTTTAAATTTGATGAGTAGTCCTTCTAACTTTTCGATCTCAGATGGATTTCTATATTTTGCTTGTTGAAGCTCAATCAATAAGTCAAGTTTTGTTTTACAAGTTGTTGTACTACCGGTTAGAAGTTCCATTTTAACCTCGTCAAGAAGCTTTTTTTCTTTAATTGATAACCATAAAGGTCTTATTATGGCTAATGGAAGTGCTGCTATTAACTGGTTTTCAGGAGTGCTTAAAGACAGGTTTTCATGGCAATAGCGATGAAGAATATGAAAAATGGCGGTATAAACAATTAAATTACTGTGATGTAATACCCGCGCTTTGCCAATCTCTTTTCGTAAAGGTTCGTGGTGATTTTTTTCAACATACAGGGCGCTTATCAAAATCAATACTATTGATATCGCTTGCTCGATACCAGTAAATTCGGGTTCACTGGAAGAACCTTCCTCTTGAGTGGCTGTAGTGTTGCTTAATAGGTAAAGTGCCGTCATGATGGGTAGACCCATTAAGATAGATAATTGCAATGCTAAACTTTTTAAAAAGCTCGGGAATTTTTCGAGCAATGCTTCCTCAGCTTTTAAAGCGAATAAAAGTAGCAATGCATTTAGATTATGGGTTGTAATATCGGCGCCCATTCCAACATAATCGTTAATTTCTTTAACGAAATTAACGATATCCACGCGGTGAAAAATGTTGGAGTGATGCAGTGTATTCGATGTAATAAAAGCTATTGCAATATTGATAATGCTTGAAAAAAGTTTGGGAGACCAATTAGATAAAGTTGTATAATAAATCCCTTTACTAGCAAAGCAAAAGTTGAGAACAGAACTGAAATGAGTTGGGATCGTGGTGGATTTTAGTTCGAATAATAAGCAGTTAGTTGCAATGTGAAACGCAATTAAAATTTTAAGAGCAGGATCGGTATTAGATAGTGTAGTCTCAAAGGTGGTTATCATATCTTGAATTTTTTTTCGTACATGTTCTGGAGAGTTGCTTATTTTTTCGTGCAAAGGCGTACTTGCAAAATGCTTGTAAAAAAAAGCTGCTTCCTCAGATGAAAGAGGAGTGTTCAAAAACCGTGATAAAGAAGACATTCTTGTAACCCGATTCTAATTATTTTTTTATGCGAGCAGTTTAAGGGCTAAGCCAACTTTTGTCAAAAGTATATTTTTTCAAGTTAGATTTTTTCAGATACGCATAATATTAGGATCAGTCGCAATACAAGACACTAAGGCTATCTGAAGGGGCGAGCAATCACCCAAAATCAATAAAAACACTAGATTTTAGATTAAAAATAGCGGAATATTACAAAATCAATTAGGACTGATTTTTTATGAACACTCCACCGCTTATTAGCCTCGTTATGGGCTCTAAAACTGATTGGCCAACCCTGAAGGTAGCGACGACGATTTTAGATCAATTCAATATAGAATACGAAAAGAAAGTCGTGTCAGCGCATCGCACGCCGGTGGAAATGCAGGAGTATGCGCAGCAAGCCGCGGATCGCGGGATCAAGGTGATCATCGCAGCAGCGGGTGGTGCGGCGCATCTGCCTGGGATGATTGCGGCTAATACTATCTTGCCGGTATTAGGCGTGCCGATTTCAGTGACTGCTTTAAATGGAGTAGATGCCTTATTATCCATCGTTCAAATGCCGGGTGGCGTACCGGTGGGCACGCTGGCCATCGGTGAGCCGGGTGCTAAAAATGCGGCGTATTTAGCGCTGCGTATTTTAGCGATAGAAAATAAAAAATTACAAACCGCACTCGTTCAGTTTCAGGAAATTCAACGCCAAAAAGTACTCGCCGATCAGGAATTAAATTAATGACACAAATCATTGGTGTCATTGGTGCCGGACAATTAGCCAAAATGTTGGGCGAGGCTGCACCTGATCTCGATCTTAATATTCTCGCCTTAGCGAACGATGCGGATCCCTGTGCAAAAAACACGGTTGAGTTAATGATAGGTGACGAAATAGATCGGCAAGTCATTTCTGATTTCGCGCAACACGTTGACGTGCTGACCTTTGAACATGAGCAGATTAAAACCGAAATTTTCCATGATCTTAATGTGCCTATTTATCCCAACGTGGCAGCGGTGCGTATTGCGCAAAACCGTGATTTGGAAAAAAACTTTTTAAAAGACTTAGATATTCCTGTGCCGCCATTTTTTGTCGTTAATTCGCTTGCTGAATTAGAAGCAGCCGTCACGAAAATGGATTACCCTTGTGTGATCAAAACGATCGAAGGGGGATATGATGGTAAAGGACAGAAAGTTTTAAAGCAGAAAACAGATCTCGCTAGTATTTGGCGCGAATTAAAAGAAGCGATCTTGATCGTTGAAGCTTGGATCAATTTCGACCGTGAAGTATCCTTAGTCGCTGTTCGCGCGGTGAATGGCGATATTCTTTTTTATCCGCTCAGTGAAAATCTACACCGCGATGGCATCTTACGCGTTTCCAAAGCGCCCTATGATGATACGAAATTACAGCAATTAGCAGAAAAATATGTAACAAAAATTTCGAACAAATTAGATTATGTTGGTGTGTTAACGGTAGAATTTTTCCAGTGTGGCGAGCAATTAATGGCTAACGAAATGGCACCGCGGGTACATAATTCTGGACATTGGACCATTGAAGGTGCTCAGTGTAGTCAGTTTAGTAATCATTTGCGAGCGGTTAGTGGTAAACCACTCGGCAGTACGAAACCAAAAGGTTATTCCGCCATGATTAATATTATTGGCCAATGGCCAAAACAGTGGGAAAAGGTAAAAAATTTGTCGTGGTTGTATCTTCATGATTATGCTAAGGCATCGCGTGTCGGACGTAAGTTAGGGCATTTGACAATTGTTGCTGCAACAGCACAAGAACGTGATCAAAAGTTACAACAAGTGTTAGATGTTTTAGAATTATGACAAGCACAAATTCTTTTTTCAGCGAACTCATCGCTAAACACAAAACGAACAAAGCGCGCGTTGTTAAAATGTCGACACCGCACGGTGAAGTGCTCACGCCGGCTTTTATGCCGGTGGGGACCCGTGCCTTCGTCAATCATTTGACTCCTGATGATTTAATTAAGACTAATAGCCAAATTATCTTAGGTGGCAATACCTATCACATGCTTGTTAATCCGGGTATGGATGTTGTGCACGCTGCGGGTGGGATGCATAACATGATGAATTGGCAACGCCCGATGCTAACCGACAGTGGTGGTTACCAAGTGTTTAGTTTGTCGAAAAACAGCACGATTTGTAAAATCGATGAGCAGGGTGCGCATTTCAAACATCCTATTTCAGGGAAAATATTACATCTCACTCCTCAAACGTCGATTGATGCTCAAAAAATTATTGGTGCCGATATTATTATGGCCTTCGATGAATGCACCCCGGAAAATGGTGGTCGCGCTGCAGCAGAAGCGGCACTGGAGCGTACTCATCGCTGGTTATTAGAATCGATTGCCGTTCATGAGCAAAATCCAAATTCATGCTATGGTTTTCGCCAAGCTTTATTTGGCATTATTCAAGGCGGCAGCTTTTCCGATCTACGTGAGCAAAGCGCCGAGTTTGTGATCAAGCAAAATTTAGATGGCATTGCCATCGGCGGCGAAGTCATCGGTTATGACATGCCAAAAACTCTGGAAATTTTAGATTGGTTAGCGCCACAGTTACCCGAACAAAAAGTGCGTTACACCATGGGAGTCGGTTTAGGCCCACAAGATTTACTGGATGTGGTGGCACATGGTGCGGATATTTTTGATTGCGTGGCGCCAACGCGTAATGCCCGTCATGGTTCGTTATATCACGGGCAGTTTGTAGAAGTAGATGGCTGGTTAAAATTTGCTAATCAATCTTCTAGCACCGAAGAAGGCGGTCGCATTCAGATTAAAAAAAGTATCTACGCCAAAGACGATAAACCCATTTTAGAAGGTTGTGAATGCCATACCTGCCAACATTTCAGCCGTGCTTATTTACATTTATTATTCAAACAAAACTCATCACTCTATTGTCAACTCGCCTGTGTGCATAATGTCTACCTGATGCAACTGGCTTGCGATAAAATGCGCAAAGTGATGAGCAAAAATAATTAAAAAAACTCTGGATCCAATTTAATTTCAGCACAACCAACACGGCCTACCGGCCATGTTTTTTCAAACAAATTCTTAACCTGCCGTGGCATACCCGGTATTGGTAAGCCAGCTTTTTCAGGATTAACACTATATCCAACGAGAATTTTTATATCATTTGGTACGGAATAGTCTCTAAATATTTCCATATATAATGGTGCAATGTCAGGAGTGAACGATGTTAGGCGTTCCCATGATTGCCCCGTTTCAATAGTTACATTTAACTTAGCTATGTTTTCATATGTATTGCTGTCGGTTCCACATGAGTTTTGTAAGCTGAAGTAGGTATGCATATTGAGTTGCATTTTGCCTGAAATTCGATCACGACCAATGGTGACTGCAGTCCCATTTTTCTGTAATAGGAGGGTTGGACCATTTGTATTACAGGAATAAGCATCTAATAAAACGCCATAAAAAAAACTCATTATTTGTCCTAATAATCCACTTTGAGTGGTATGCGCATAGATAAAATCAGTTTCATTCAAATTAAAGCCATGTCTTGTGCAGAGTGTTTTAAATTGTGTCAGCAACTGATCCCTAATATCAACATTTCCATCTAGATGATACGCCACTGCCGTATGAGCGAGACTATCGTCAATCGCGATGCGCGCTGGTGCAGCTTCAGCTCCAGCTCCTATTGTACCCCACCCTTCAGTTCGCCAATCCCGTAAACATTGTGAACAAGAACTATTATTCTGTGAGAGAAATATTTGTAAAATATCATTTAGATAGTCGGCGTTTAGAGATAGAGATTGCTCCGGATATCTTTTAAGTAGGTCGGCTCGCTCACTACCCCACCAGTTGGGTGTTATTGAGCTGACTTTAAAAAAATGAAACAGTATTAATACTGGTTTAAATAAATCAGCTGGGATACTAGCTTGAGTGGAAAACCACCAAGAATTGCTATAAAGGTGTGGTTTTAATTGATCCGTGATCGCAGATACCGTGGAACTAAGTTTTTTAAATTTATCAAAGTATTGTTTAGCAAAAAATGTTATGTCAGTTAAGATATCACGAGCTAAGGAAGTTGTTTGTGAATTATAACGTTCAAATTCCAGTATTTTCCTTTCAATTTTAATAATTTTCCCCCAAATAATTCCAGAAGCGTTATTTTGGGGGTCGGAATAAAATGGCTTAGGATTGAAAGGCAGTGCTTGTACGAATTGTGCTCGTGCTTGGAGCTGCTGCATAGAGTGCATAGTTTTATTGTTCCTGTTTGTTCAGTAATTATACATTCTTAATACGACAATTTCTACATTTTATTGCTATGAAGGTGCTCCTGTTCTGGTCATTAAGCGAATTTTGTCAAAGATAGATTTTTTCAGATTTTTTCGGCACATTATACTATAATGTGCCAAAGTCAATGAAGGAGAACGAATGTTTAACTGGTTTAGAAAATTTCGCGGGATGTTTTCAAAGGATATATCTATCGATTTAGGAACGGCCAATACACTCATTTATGTTAAGGATCAGGGTATTGTACTCAATGAGCCCTCGGTCGTTGCCTTACGTCTGGATGGCTCATCGGGCCAACGCACCGTGGCTGCGGTGGGTGCTGCAGCCAAACACATGTTGGGTCGGACGCCGGGTAATATCGTCGCCATTCGCCCCCTAAAAGACGGTGTGATCGCCGACTTTAATGTGACCGAAAAAATGTTACAACACTTTATTCATAAAGTTCATGAAACTCGTTTTTTTCGTCCCAGTCCTCGAGTATTAGTCTGTGTCCCTTGTGGTTCAACCCAGGTTGAGCGTCGCGCCATTCGTGAATCGGCCATGGGCGCCGGTGCCAGTGAAGTGTATTTGATTGAAGAACCGATGGCAGCAGCGATTGGTGCCGGTTTGCCGGTTGAAGAAGCGCGCGGTTCCATGGTGGTCGACATCGGTGGTGGCACCACCGAAGTGGCCATTATTTCCTTAAGCGGGGTGGTGTATGCTCAATCAGTGCGGATCGGTGGCGATCGCCTCGACGAAGCGATTATGAATTATGTGCGTCGTAACTATGGTAACTTGATTGGTGAATCAACCGCCGAACGCATTAAGCAAGAAATTGGTACCGCGTATCCCCCCACCGAAGTTCGTGAAGTGGAAGTGCGGGGTCGCAATTTAGCGGAAGGTGTACCCAGAACCTTTACGTTGAATAGCAATGAAGTTTTGGAAGCTTTACAAGAACCGTTAGCTGGAATTGTTGGGGCCGTGCGTGCCGCGCTAGAACAAGCACCACCTGAACTCTCAGCCGATATTGCCGAACGCGGTATGGTTCTGACTGGCGGAGGTGCTTTACTTCGTGATCTTGATCGTTTATTGATGGAAGAAACCGGATTGCCAGTGATCGTTGCCGAAGATCCACTGACCTGTGTAGCACGCGGGGGGGGTAAAGCATTAGAAATGTTGGATGCGCATCGTGGTAGTTTTTTATCGTCGGAGTAGTGTGTAGGGGCACGCTGCGCGTGCCCTTTTTAGGAGACTCACCATTAGAGGTTTATTTATTCGTGCTCGAATGCGCGGCCTACAAACATTGCTATTAATCTTATTAGCAATTGCCTTGCTCGTTTTTGATTATCGCACGACCTATTTTGTTAAAATTCGCTTGATCCTCGCCACTATCGTGACTCCTTTACAATATGTCGTGAGTGCACCTTTTGATCTGGTCGATTGGATGAGCACCAGTTTGACGACCCAAAAACAACTGCTTGCTGAAAATACGCGATTGCGAGTTCAAAAAATGTTACTCGATGCGCAACTGCAGAAATCATTTGAACTTGAGCGTGAAAATAATCAATTACGTGCCTTGTTGGAATCAGCGAAAGTGCAAACTGCCAATACCAAAGTATTAGTAGCGCAAGTGCTCGCCGTTGATAGTGATCCGTTTGTGCAAGAAGTTATTATTGATCAGGGTAGTGCAACGGGTATCTATGTTGGCCAGCCCGTGTTAGATGCTACCGGAATAATGGGGCAAGTGGTTTCGACTGTACCCACGGTCAGTCGTATTATGTTATTGAGTGATACCCGCAGCGCGATCCCAATTGAGCTAGTGCGCAATGGTCTGCGCGGGATTGTGGTCGGGCGTGGTGAGTATGGTCAATTGGCCTTGGTACATATTCCCGAAGCAGCAGATGTCAAAGTGGGTGATCAATTAGTAAGTTCCGGTTTGGGACAACGCTATCCAGTTGGTTATCCCGTAGGCGTAGTAACGCATACTAAACATTATTCGGGTCAGCCTTTCATGGAAATTGCGGTACAACCCAGTGCCGCGTTAGATCGAAGCCGTTTAGTATTGTTAATTTGGCCGCAACAAGAAAAATTAATGCAATTAGTGCAACAAGAATTAACCGAAACGACGAAAGCGAGCAAACCATTTAAGGATATGCACTCCAATGAATAGTCGAGGTACCTGGGTAATTATAGTTAGTTTATTTATTGCCGTGGTTCTGACTATTTTGCCATTACCCAATTGGGCCGTATGGGCACGGCCGCTATGGGTACTCATAATATTAATTTATTGGGTATTAGCCTTAGATTGTCGAGTTGGTGTCGGTGTTGCGTGGGTGATGGGGATTTTATTGGATATTTTGGGTGGTACTTTATTGGGTGAACATGCCTTAGCAATGGCGATTGTGATTTACATTGTGGCGAAATTACAACGCCAGATCCGCATCGCACCATTAATGCAACAAACGTTGCTGATCTTTATCCTCAGCGCAATCTACTTGGGTATTATTTATGTATGCTTGGGTTTAACTAACCGTTTACCGAGCAGTTTACTGTATTGGTTACCGGTATTTATTACTGCATTACTATGGCCTTGGTTATTTATACTTTTACGCGACTGCCGACGTCGTTTTAAAGTGACATGAAAAAATTTTTACACACTGTTTATTTTTCGTTTGCGGTACTGCTCATTATTTTTGCCGTGCTAGTTTCGGTAATGCGTTTTTTAACACCCATTGCCAAACGTTATCAACCTGATATTGAAACGTGGGCAAGCCATACGTTGGGTAAAACTGTTGTTATTGGCGATATAAATACGGGTTGGCATAATTTGAGTCCCGTGATCGAATTAGCAAATATCAATGTGTCAGGATCTCATATCAATAGCGTTCGCATCTCAATTGCCGTACTACGAACCCTGTGGCATCGTCAATTAATTTTCAAGCAATTGATTTTTGATGGGATGCATCTCGATATTGTTCAGGATGCGCACAATAACTGGCAGATCACCGGTTTATCAACTCCCATAATGCCCTCTGTAGATCCGAATAAACCAGTAGTGCCTTCACAGACTAACCCAGCACTGATTTGGTTATTATCGCAACCTGAATTGGCGATCCAAAATTTCAGTGCCAATATCAAAGTGAACAACTACCCCAGTCATGTCATTCACAACTTGAAATTAATTTTGCACAATAGTGGCAATAAGCACTATTTGCGTGGACAAATCATATTTAATGAGGAGCAACATTCAAGTGTGGATGTCGCGGCGAATATTGTGGGCTCAGCGACTGATGTAGCCGATATAACAGCAAAAATTTATTTTAGCGGCAACAAATTACGATTAGTGAATTGGTTGGGTACGGATGATTATTATGGTTTTCACGTAACAAAAGGAATGTTGAGTTTTCAGCTGTGGGGTGATTGGCACCAGCAACGCTTAAATTCGGTGCACTCGACTTTTAATTTACAAAACCTACAGTTACAGGCACTGGCTGATCCGACGATGATCAATGTGCAACATTTCTCGGGAAATACCTTATGGCAGACTAATCAAACGGGTTGGCAAATGACGGCCGACGACGTGCAATTAACTATTAATAAGCATGTATGGCCAACAAATAAAATAGGTGTATTTGTGACGCGTAAGGATAATGTCGATCAACAGTCTGCGCAAATTAACTTCCTACAATTATCCGATTTAACACCATTTTTAACGCATATTACACTTATTAATCCGGCGATACAGAAAAAAATTAAAAACTATGATCCTCAGGGGCAAATAAGAAATATTCAAATGATCCGTCTTATTAATCAGGGAAAATTAACTGATTTTACACATTTTCACGTTGTGGCAGCGCTCCAAAATATTGGAGTCGATCGCGCTGGTAACGCACCTGACGATCTGCCAGGTGTGAAAAATTTAACGGCGAATTTAAATCTGGATGCCAATCAAGGCAGTATACAGATCAATAGTGTCGACACTACACTTGATTTTGGCCGTTTATTTCACCAGCCTTTAACATTACAGAAGTTAACGGGTACTGTTCAATGGCAACAGGGCACGCAAGGTATCACGATCCAGGGATCACAGTTGGATCTAGAACATCCGAATATGAGTTTGCAAAGTAATTTTTCCTTACTCGTGCCTAATACCGGCAGTCCTAATCCTAGTTCTAGTATTTGTTTGTTAGCACAATTTAAGGAAACCGATCTTTCTAAGATCACACAATTTTTACCGATTTCAATCTTGGCACCATCGGTCGTGCAATGGTTGGATCAAGCCTTTGTCAGTGGTGACGGTGCGCAAGGTAGCATGGTATTAATGGGTGCACTCAATAAATTTCCTTATCTGCACGGTGAAGGACAATTTACTGTGCGTTCTCTATTGAAAAATATTAAATTAAATTTCGCACCAGGATGGCCGACGATTAATAATTTAAATGGAGAACTGACGTTTAATAAGCAAGCAATGTTTTTTAAACTACAGCAAGCTGATCTATATCAACTGCCAATCAAGCACCTCACGGCGCAAATTCCAGACCTGGGACAATATCCACAAGCCTATTTATACATCAATAGTAATTTAGATCTGCCTAATACTGCCGTAGCAGAAGATTTTGTATTTCATAGTCCCTTACGTGATAGTGTCGGTAAAAGTTTAGCGGGGATCAATTTACAAGGTAAAGGTGAGCTGCTTTTAAAATTAAAAATACCTTTAACTTCAGGCGATACAATCACCAATGGCCAACTGAATTTGCGTGCTAACACCTTGGCGATCCCCAGTTTAAATTTAAACTTCACCCAATTGACGGGATTGATTAATTTTACGGATCTGGGTTTATCTTCACCATTGTTGATGGCTAATTTTTTTCAGCAGCCGTTGACGTTGTCGATCAAGCCGATGCGTTCTCACGGCGAGCGAATTACCGTATTTGATATTAATAGCATCTTAGATATGAATACGGTGCAGCACTATTTTGCGCCCCCCCTATCTACGTCAAATAAGCTAGATTTTCTCACTGGCACGACCCAGTTTAGAGCGCGATTAACGCTAAATAGTAAGAATGATGCCTTGCTGAAAATCAATACGGATCTACAAGGTGTGAAAATAAATTTACCAGCGCCATTTGGTAAAACAATCGAAGCCACTGCGCCATTTGCCATTGATGTAAAAATTAAATCAGGGAATGCACCCATTATTAAAATGAGTTATGAGAAATTGTGGCAGTTGTTTCTTGGGTATCAAAAAATAGATAAACAAAATACTTTAGAAAAGGTATTGATCCATTTTGGTCCCGGAATAGATACCTTGCCAACGCAGTCGGGAATTTATATCAACGGTATTCTCAAGAACTTTGACTGGGATACTTGGCAGCCTATTTTTCAAACCTATATTTTTGCCAAAAAAGCTTCCACCGCTGTGGAGGTGGTAAAGCCAGAATTACGGCCTTTACAGTTAAAAGATATTAATTTATTTGTCGATCGGATCACGGGATTCAAGCAAGTTGTTGATCAAGCACAAGTACACGTTAAGCATGATGCAACTTCATGGTTAATAGAATTAATAAGTGCACAAATTGATGGGCAATTGAACGTGCCCTTTGACGCGACTCAGCCGATGGTCGGTAACTTTAAAACACTTTATTTACGTGCTTTAACGGAAGGTGCGGGTGGCGATGTGAAGAAATTTGATCCTAAGCAAATGATCTCGATTAATATTCATGCCGATGATTTTCATTATGGCACCCAAAATTTTGGTGCTGTGACCTTGCAAGCACAGCCCATCGCGCAGGGTATGAAGATCCAAACATTATCCATTCATAACGCCGATTTGTCGTTAGATACTCAGGGCACTTGGACACGAATAGCTAATCAAGATCATTCTAACTTTACCGGCATTTTAAAAACCAATAACTTAGGCAAGTTATTACATCAACAAGCTATTACTGACGATATTCAGGATGGCAAAGGGCAGGTTGAGTTTACAGTTTCTTGGTCGGCATCACCTGCTGATTTGGCACCTAAAACCTTGATGGGTAATGTAACCCTCAATTTTACCAGCGGGGCGATCATCGGTTTGAGTAAAGCAACCAATGAAAAAATTGGTCTTGGTAGAGTTTTGAATGCCTTAAGTTTGCGAAATATTTATGATCGTCTGACATTTCAAAATAAAAATATTGATACCGATGGCTTCAGCTTCAACGAAATGAAGGGTACGTTAACCTTTAAAAATGGTGATATTTTTACGAGTGATGGCTATATTAACGGCCAAGTTGCACAGATTTTTATGAACGGTAGTGTTAGTTTACGCAGTGAGAATTTTGATTTGTTAATTAAAGTGATCCCTTATCTTACGTCGAGTTTACCCATAATTGCGACGATTGCCGGTGGTCCAATCATTGGAGCCATCACCTGGGCGGCGGATAAAGTAGTCACTGTCGGTATTGAAAAAACCGTTATCTATCAATATCGTATCACCGGCCCCTGGGCGGATCCAATCGTCGCCGAAGCAAAGTAGGTAATTATACCCTCTTCAACATGCATAATTTCAACGTCAACCCCTTTGACCACCGAGCATGACGTACAGATCATGTGTGTTAGTTACCACTCCGTCATTGCGAGGAGTACTCCGTTTACTGATTTGCTTGCTAAAGCTAGTTAGACAAGCTATCTCACCACGGCGAATGCCGAGCCTAAACCGGCTGATCTGAGACGGTTCGTGACTTCATCGGTTTCATTCACATTTTTGATAGGGCCGATTTGAACTTTATAAAGTGTCTTAGCTTTCGCAGTTACCGTAATGACACTCACAGGACGGTGGGTATGTTGGCCGACTTGTTTGGCAAATTGTTGGGCATTGGCATCGGAGCTAAACGCACCAATTTGCAGGTAGATTTGTGTTTTTTGTGCATGTGTTTGGGTTACACCATGACCACAGAAAGTATCGGGATGTTTGGGATCAATAGCTTGTACTTCGACTAACGCGGTACCTTTACTCATCATGCCGATTTTTTTAGCGGCGGCAAAGGATAAATCGATAATGCGGTTTTCATGGAAAGGCCCCCGATCGTTTACTTTCACAATAATAGTACGGCCAGTTTGTAAATTGATAACACGCACATAGGTCGGCAACGGTAATACTTTATTGGCTGCCGTCATGCTGTACATATTGTAAGGCTCGCCGCTGGAGGTACGTCGTTCATTAAACTTGGTGCCATACCACGAAGCGATCCCTTTTTCTTGATAACAATCAATATTTTTCATGACATGGTAAGTGTGTCCTAAGACCGTATAAGACGAAGGATTACCGTAACGACTTTTAGGTTCCACTTTTGGTACTGCATTGGAAATGGAATCAGCATCAAAATCACGATGACCATTGGGTAAGCCATCATAGTGACTGCTGCTACAACTCGCTAAAAAAATGGCACTCCACACTAGAAAAACGATACGGCGCATTATTTAGTCTCACTGGTTGAGTTAGTAGGATAGGTTTTTTCATATTGCACTTTGATCGCTTCGGATAATTGATAGACCGCTAAGGCATAATGTTTGCTGACATTGTAGCGCGTGATGGCATAAAAATTATTGAAGCCGAGCCAGTACTCATCACTGTTTTCTAAATTGTACACTAAGAAAATAGCCTTTAAATCATCGGGATAATGACCATCGGGCGTTACACCATAATTTTTGCGAAATTCAGCCAGCGTTATCGTCGGTTTTTGAAGTTTGGCTTTACCCGCAATCGCCGGTAATTGTTGATATTTCGTGCCCGTGACCTTGGCTAATACCGCAACCGGTTGCCCAGCAACCCAGCCCGAACGCTTAAAATAGTTGCCAATACTGGCGATGACATCCGGTTCAAAATTAAATAAATTAACCTTGTTCGTGTTAGCCGCGTAAGGCACGGCATAATAACGGTAACTGCTTGGCATGAATTGCGGTTGACCTAAAGCACCCGCATAGGAGCCTTTGATCAGGAGTGGATCCCACCCTTGTTCGCGACATAAAATTAAAAATTCACTCAATTCTTTACTGAAAAATTCAGCACGTGATGGATAGTCAAAAGATAAGGTGGCTAAGACATTAAAAACTGAAAATTGGCCTGAGACCGTACCATACTGACTTTCAACGCCAATAATGCTGACAATTACTTCGGGTGGCACACCAGTGCGCTGCTCAACCGTTTTTAATACGTCAGCATATTTATGCCAAAATTCTACACCGCCATTAATACGTTGTGGACTGGTAAAATGGGGTTGATATTGATACCAGGGTTTAGCTTCAAAAGGACGTGTCATTAACTCAATGGTACGTTGACTATATTGCGCTTGCGTAAACCAAATATTGAGTTGTTCTCGCGAAAAATGATACTGGGTGACCATTTTATCGATAAATTCTTGGACATTTTTTTGCTTCGTAAAATTGATTATGGGTGGCGGCGTGGTGGGAGCATTAGTAGTACTCGTAGCAGCGTGTACGCTAAGTAGTGTGCTGCAAACCATAAGAGCTAAAATTTGCGCGCTATGTTTAATTCTTAGCATGTCGTTCCTATTATGTTTTAATAATGTGTCGATGTGTCTGAATTGACATCAGTATACCGAAAGCGGTCAGCACCGTCACTACCGCTGTACCACCATAACTAATTAATGGCAATGGCATGCCAACGACTGGCAAAATACCACACACCATACCGATATTGACAAAAAGTGCAAAAAAGAACGTGAGTGACAAGCTACCCGCTAATAATCGTGTAAAACTGTCATAAGCATTACTGGCAATATAAAGACAACGACCGATAATGAAAGCATACAATACTAACAAGATAATAGCACCCATTAAACCGAACTCTTCGCCAATCACTGAGAAAATAAAATCGGTGGAGTGTTCGGGTAAAAAATCGAGATGGGATTGCGTGCCATTAAACCAGCCTTTGCCGAAAAATCCGCCAGAACCAATGGCAATTTTTGATTGAATAATATGATAGCCCGTGCCCAGCGGATCCAGATCAGGATTTAAAAAAGTAAGTACCCGATTGCGTTGGTAATCATGCATGAATAGCCAGGCTACCGGTGCAGTGGCTGCCACGATACCGCCAAAAATAACAAACCAACGCCATCGAATACCCGTAAATAACAGTACGCTGAGGCCACCCGCCGCGACCATCAGTGCCGTACCCAGATCGGGCTGTTTGGCGATCAAGGCCGCTGGGATAATGATTAAGATCGCACTTACTAATAGTGGCGTAAACCGCGGCGGTAGATTTTTAGCACCTAGATACCACGCGATCATCACCGGCACAGCAATTTTCATAATTTCTGACGGTTGAAAACGGATAAAACCGAGATTGAGCCAACGTTGTGCTCCTTTTCCGGTGTGACCAAAAACGAGCACTAACACGAGTAAAAAAATGCCCGCCACATAAATACTTGGGATCCATACTCGATATTTTTCCGGTGGAATTTGGGCGGCGATAAACATCAGAATAATACCCAGTAAAAAACGACCCAACTGTTTAGTAACCACGGCCCAGCTTTGATCAGCAGCGCTAAATAAAACCAGTAAGCCATACAAGGTTAATAATAAAATACCAATTAATAGCGGTGCATCAAGGTGCAGTCGAACCCAAATAGTACGCATTTGTATATCACGTTGTTGCATCAGACGACTAATAAAATTAGGTAGTTCCATTTAACGCTCCTTTTTGCCAGTGTCCTTCGGTCAGTAAATAATAATCCATCACTTTACGGGCAATTTTTGCCGCTTCCGGACTATTTTGAATTGCCACTGCAATGGCAATTTGTGGATGATCAACGGGTGCGAAGGTAATGAACATCGAATTATCATGTAAGTTTTTCGCCAGCTTTGCCACATTATATTTTTCACCGCGTAAGCTAAAAACTTGGGCGGTTCCCGTTTTAGCGGCAACGGAATACTCAGGTCGACCAAAACGATAGCCGGTTCCTTGTGGACCACGGATCACTTGTACCATGCCTTCGATCACACCATCCCAGGTTGCATCATCTAATTTAACCTCTGGTTTGAGTCTCGATTGCGCAATCGTGACGTGACCATCGGGTTTTATGGTTTTAAGGATCAGTGTCGGTTGATACGCTTGGCCGCGCATTGATAAGGTGGCGACGCCGTGTGCTAATTGTAACGGTGTGGTTAATAACCAACCCTGACCAATACTAAAATTGAGATTATCGCCCGGATACCAACCTTGATGTAGAGTTTTTTGTTTCCATGCGGGAGTTGGCACTAAACCGCGTAACTCTTCGTTCATTTCGATGCCCGTGTACTGACCAAAACCAAAATTTTGGATGATCTCATTCATGGGATGAATACCCATTTTTAAGGCGAGTAAATAAAAATAAGTATCGCAAGATACTTCAATGGCCTTGCTAAAATCAACCCAGCCGTGCTTGTGCATATCGTGAAACACATGGCTGCCAAGTTTAACTTCACCTTGATCAAAAATTTGTATCTTTGGATCGACATACCGACCTTGTAATGCTTGTAACGCTAAAAATACTTTAATAGTTGAGCCAAATGGATACTGTCCACGAATAGCGCGATTAAATAATGGCTGCGACGGATCTTGCCGTAATTTTTTGTATTCCTGAGTGTTAACGCCGTTAACAAACATATTGGGATCATAGGCTGGCATCGAAACTAGTGCTAAAATTTGGCCATTATTGGGATCGATGGCAACTAGAGCACCGCTCAAGCCCTGCATCGCTTGTATAGCGGCTTCTTCCAATTTACTATCGATGGTCAAATAAAGTTGCTCACCCGGAATGGGTGAAATTGTTTTTAAGGTACGCACCTCACGGCCACTGGCATCCATCTCAACTTGGCGATAACCAACCGTGCCATGTAGCTGTTGTTCATAATATTTTTCAATACCAATTTTGCCGATATAGTCGCTGCCTGCGTAATTATCTTGATCGAGCGCCCCTAACTCTTGTTCGTTAATGCGACCGACATAGCCGAGCACCGTGACTAAATCGTTAGCGAATGGGTAGCGGCGCACGACACCCACCTGAATATGCACACCGGGAAAGCGAAATTGATTGATCGAAAATTTGGCCACTTCATCTTCTGAAAGCTTCATTCTGATCGGCACTTCTTGAAAAGAACGTCTACGCGAAATTTGTCGATTAAAGAGCTTAATATCATCATCGCTCAGTACCACGATTTTGCGTAACTCTTCAATGGTTTTTGGCATGTCCGGTACGATATTGGGGATCACCATCAAATTATAAGCTGGTACATTGTCCGCGAGTAAGATGCCATTGCGATCATAAATTAAACCACGGGGTGGCGAAATCGGTGCCAAGTTAATACTATTATTGGCAGAAAGTGTGCTGTAATAACGATTTGCAATGATTTGAAGATAGAATAATCGCACTACCAATACTAAGAACAAAAAAGCAATAATTAAGGTTATCGTCCATAATCGCCGTTGAAATAAGCTTTTAAGTTGTTGTGGATTTTGCAAGGTTGAGTATTGCCGCATGGAGGCAATTCTGACACAGCGATCAAAGAAGCGCAATTCATAGATAGATTAACTTATTCGCGGTGATAGGGATGGCCTTGCAGGATACTATGTGCGCGATAAAGTTGTTCGATCAATACGACGCGTACTAGAGGATGGGGAAGCGTGAGTTGTGATAACGACCATTGCGCTTGTGCCCGATGTTTACACGCAGTGCCTAAACCATCAGGGCCGCCAATTAAAAACACAATGCAACTGTGTTCCGTTTGCCATTTATCTAATTGGGTAGATAATTGTGAGGTGCTCCATGATTTGCCGTGTTCATCCAGTGCAACCACATAATCACTGGGTTCAATTAAGGCTAAAATTTCATCGGCTTCTTTACACATTAATTTATTAATATCTGCATTTTTAGTGCGCGTCGGCAGGTTAATTTCGTGGAGTATAATTTGAAATTGATGGCTGAGACGTTTGCTATAGTCCTCATACGCAGTCTTGACCCAAGTTGGCATGCGTTTACCGACGGTGATAATTTTAATTTTCATGAGCTATAAATTTTTTCTGTCTGAATATAATCAGCTACCGCTTCTGGAACTAAATAACGAATACTTTTGTTAGCCGCAACTTCATTGCGAATATACGTGGCGGAGATCTCTAACAAGGGTGCTGAGAGAAAAAATATTTTCCCTGCTTTGCTATGCATAAATTCGTGAACATTGGTACATACATAATCAGCAAAGGTGCTATCAATCATTCTCGTCGCTTCAAGAGCGGGGCGATCTACTACGATAACATTCGCATAGTTTAAAATTTCTTCCTCCTGATGCCATTTGTGTAAACTCAGAAAGGTATCCATGCCAAGTATGAGGCTGTATATTTCATTTGGATTTTCAGCATTTAATTCGATAAGCGTATCGATGGTATATGAGATCCCCGTGCGCTGTAATTCACGGGCATCCACAACAAATTCCTCTTCCCCTTGTATCGCCAATTCCAGCATTTCTAACCGTTGTGCCGCGGTAGCATTAAATGTTTTACCAAAAGCATGTTGCTGACAGGGGACGAAAAGTATTTTCTTGAGTTCAAGACGTTGCAACACTTCAAGTGCTGCGCGTAAATGCCCATTATGGATCGGATCGAAACTGCCGCCAAAAATACCAATCATTTTAACCTCGAAAACTCGATGATCAATTGTTGCAAACTTTGCTCACTATTACCAGGGTTTGCGCCTTTAACCATACAATCTATCTCGCCTCCCAGGGTTAATAATTTTAAATATTGAGCATACGTAAAATTTTTCAAGTGTTGTTGTAATAAAGTTTGTCGTTGTTTCCAAACGCCCAATTTTAACCATAAGTCATTAATATTTTTGTTTTGTTGTTTGGCAAAGGCTACTTGCGCCAAGATGCGAATATCTTTAATTAATGCCCAGAGGATCAATACGGGTGCCGTATTATCGGCGGTTAAATGGGAGAAAATATTTAAGGCGCGTGGCGTATCAAAGCGTAGGCAGCTGTCGACTAAGGCGAAGATATCAAATTGGGCGCTATCGATAAGTACTGTTTGTACTTGTTCAGGTGTTATGACACCTTCGCCGTACATTAAATTTAGCTTAGTGATAATTTGTTTTGCCGCTAGCAAATTACCTTCAACAAAATCAGCGAGTAGCTCAATGCTCGCATTTTCTAATTGTAAATGACTGCGCTGCAGACGACGTTGTAACCACGACGGTAATTGGGCGCGGGTGATCGGCCAAATTTGCAAGACCACGCCATTCGTTTCAATCGCGGTGAACCATTTTGTTTTTTGCGTAGCGCTATCGATCTTGCCACAGCGTAAGATCAATAAAGTGTCGACGGTTGGCTGTTGCGCATATTTTTGTAAAATCTCGCCGCCGGATCTGCCGAGCTTGTCACTATTCAATTGCAATTCGAGAATGGTTTTATCATGAAACAGATCAAGATGCTGGCTATCATATAATGTTTCTTGCCAATTAAAGCTCGGAGTAACGGCTAGAAATTTGCGATCACTGAAACCCTGTTGGGCGGCAACTTTACGAAGATAGAGACTGCTTTCTTCGACGAGCAAAGGCTCGTCACCCGTAATTAAATAAATTGGCGCTAGCGTTTGTTTTAATTGGCCCGGTAGTTGCTCGAGCGTGATTTTCATGTCGGTTCAGTTTGTTCAACATGGATATTAGCTTTAGCAAAATATTTGTCGATAGCATGTCGATTATTTTTGGATACTAATTGACTCATCAAACGACTGGCTGCATCTTCCTGCATATTGTCATGGTATTGTTGACCGAGATCGGTCGAACTTAATAAGTGACTCGAATCGATAGTGAACGCCGTCGTTGCCGTCACACTACTGGCCGGGATCACTACCGTGCCATTGCTTGCTAATACTTGATAGGTCACCGTTAAGCTTAGCGTATATTGGCGCGTGGTTAAGTTAGTACTGAAAGCGCCAGGGGTTTGTTGCCACTGCGTACTTAAAATCGCTAAAGTTAAAGGCGCATCTGCCGCAGTATTGGTTAACTTAATATTGTACGAACGTAAACGGGCGCGTATAGCTTGTTCAAAAGCAGCATAAGGTGTATTGCTTTGCAGAAATAAAGTTTTTAATTCGAGGGGAATGCTGACATGACCACGCAGATGAAAACCACAGCTGCTAATGAGCAAAAATAAACTTGCAATGCATAACCATGATCTAAGAGTATTGCTCCACATTTAGCTATCTACCACAATATTAACTAATTTTTGAGGCACATAAATAATTTTCAGTGCATTTTTGCCATCCAAAAATTTCACGATATTCGGATCTTCTAAGGCGAGTTGTTTGACGCTTGCTTCATCGGCACCGCTGTTGACTTCAATTCGCGCGCGTAATTTACCATTGACTTGCACCACTAATTCAAGGCTATCTACCACCAGTGCATCACAGGCGACTTTAGGCCAGGTCGTCGTATGGATAGTACGATTGAATTTGAGTTCACGCCATAAATAATCGGTAATATGCGGCACAATCGGATATAAAATGCGTAACAAGATACTCAACATTTTGTTAAATAACTGTATACCAGCAGTTTTCATTGACTGATTTCCCAAATTGCTAGTCAGCGCGCTAGCAAGGGTATCGGAAAAATCATTTAACAGATGCAGCAGTTTCATGGCTGCGGAAACGATGGTGTTTAACTGGTTGCGAGCGTAGTCTTGATTGATTTGTTGTAATAGTAAATACATTTCATAACGATATTTTTGAATGCGTGGATCTTCTTCTTTCCATTTTACAAAAGGACGATTAGCAATTTGAGCTGCGCGAATTTGTTTTTGATGTTTATGCGAAAAATTCCACAGCTTTTTTAAAAAGCGGTATGAGCCTTCAACGCCGCTATCTGACCATTCAAGCGATTGTTCGGGAGGAGCGGTGAAAATTGAAAATAAGCGCAGCGTATCAGCTCCGTATTTTTCAACTAATTGTTGCGGATCGACCGTGTTACCTTTTGATTTTGACATTTTACTGCCGTCTTTAAGCACCATGCCCTGCGTTAATAAATTAACAAAAGGTTCGTCGGAATTGAGCAAACCTTCATCACGTAATAGCTTATGGAAAAAGCGGGCATACAATAAATGCATGACCGCGTGTTCAATACCGCCGACATATTGATCAACGGGTGTCCAGTATTTGGCGCGATCATCAAGCATACTTTGTGTTTGGCCTTTGCTGGCAAAACGCGCGTAATACCAAGAAGATTCGACGAACGTATCAAAGGTATCCGTCTCACGCACCGCGGGACGCGCACAGGTTGGGCAAGTTGTTTGATAAAATTCCGGTATATTTTTCAGAGGCGAGGTTGCATCCGTAAAGGTTACGTCAGTCGGTAATACAACGGGTAGATCTTTTTCGGGAACTGGTACGGTGCCGCAGTGTTTACAATAAATAATGGGAATGGGCGCTCCCCAATAACGTTGGCGTGATACGCCCCAATCGCGTAAGCGATAATTTACTTTGTGTTCGCCGAGTCCTTTTTTTTCTAGAGCCGTAGCAATGGCAGCAAACGCCTGAATATAATTCAGGCCATTAAATTCACCGGAATTAATTAAGATGCCATAGTCAGTTGTAGGGGCGACCCGCTGGTCGCCCTCCCGATTTTCTGCAGTGGGCGACCGGCGGGTCGCCCCTACGGGGACAATCACGACTTTTATTAGCAAATCATATTGCTGCGCGAATTCCCAATCACGTTGATCATGTGCGGGCACGCCCATAACGGCACCGGTACCATAATCACTTAATACATAATTTGCTACCCAGATTGGAATGCGTGTACCGTCAATGGGATTTAAAGCGAACAAACCGGAATCGACACCACGCTTTTCAAGAGTTGCCATCGCTGCTTCAGCTGTTTCAATATTACGACATTCTTCAATAAATTCAGCTAGCCTAGGATTTTTTTCAGCCGCTTTTTGTGCCAGCGGATGGGTCGGCGCAATCGCGAGATAAGTTACTCCAAATAAAGTATCCGGACGAGTGGTAAACACTTCGAATAATTCAGTCTGTTGCTCAACTGAGAAGCGAATTTGCAAACCTTTCGAGCGACCGATCCAGTTGCGTTGCATAGTTTTAACTTGTTCGGGCCAGCCGGGGAGTTTATCGAGACCGTCTAGTAATTCATCCGCATAATCGGTAATTTTTAAGAACCATTGTGAGATCTCGCGACGTTCGATCAGGGCACCCGAGCGCCAGCCACGACCATCGATGACTTGTTCGTTAGCGAGCACCGTATTATCAACTGGATCCCAATTGACGACAGCATTTTTTTTATACGCTAGCCCTTTTTTGAGCATTTGCAGGAACAACCATTGCTCCCATTTATAGTAATCAGGGGAACAGGTGGCAAGTTCGCGACTCCAATCATAAGCCAAACCAAGTTGTTTAAATTGTTTGCGCATGTGATCGATGTTTTCATACGTCCATTTCGCAGGGGCTACTTTATTTTTAATAGCTGCATTTTCAGCGGGCAAACCAAACGCGTCCCAGCCAATCGGCTGCATCACGTTTTTGCCTTGCAAGCGTTGGTAGCGAGCGATCACATCCGCTAGCGTGTAATTACGCACATGGCCAACATGGAGAGTGCCGCTTGGATAGGGAAACATGGAAAGACAATAAAACTTTTCTTTAGTCAGACTTTCAGTCGCTTTATAGAGTTGCTGTTCATCCCAGCTTTTTTGCAGGGTGGACTCTAATTCTAAATGGTTATAATTCTCAGGTATCGACATAAATGCTCAAATATTGAATCACAACAGAATAACATACTTCAGGATTTGGAGAAATGCTCAACAAAGACAGCAATTTTGGTATCGGTATGCTTTTGATAGCGATAATAGAGGTAAACATCGACATATCTTTGATTTTTAGATTTCATAATTTCTACTAATTGGCCATTATCTAGCCAGGGTGCCGCCATCGTTTCCACGACCCATACGATGCCGAGATTATTTAAGGCGGCTTCTAGGATAATTTGTGATTGATTAATAAATAAGAAGGGTTTGGTGAGAACCGGTTCGTTGTCATCCATGACGATGCTGTTTTGCTGCAGACGCGCATCGTGCACGATGAATTGATGTTGCAAGAGTTCCGATGGACATTTAGGACAGCCATGTTTTTGGAGATATTCAGGCGAAGCGCAGAGAATACGTCGATAGTGATCGAAGCGTTTACGGACTAAATCGTCACTGCCTTGAGTATGTACGCCGAACAGAATATCCATTTTATTTTTTTCAAAATTCGGTTGAATCTCTTGGATGTCGAGATGCAGCTCAATATCGGGATAACGTTGTAGAAAGCTGGGCAATTTGGGCATGAGCCAATGTTTGGCATAATACTGATTCGACACCACGCGGAGTTTGCCCGACGGGTGATCGACCGCTGCTGTAGCGAGTTGTTCGGCTTTTTTGAATTGCAGTAGGGCTTGTTTACATTCATAGTAGTAACGTTGTCCAACCTCAGTTAATACCGTGCCCGCACGATGCCGCTTCAATAGCTGAACACCTAAGGAAGCCTCTAGCTTGGTGATCTTGCGACTAATCGCCGAGGTGGTTTGGTGCAGCTGCGTGGCGGCTTTCTGTACCGAACCACAGTCCGCCACGGCAATCAGCGCTTCGACTAGGTCTAATTGATTCATATTTATATAGTTTCCTTTTTGGTAACTAAGCTTGATTAATTATCAGTATAGTTCTATTTTGGAATCTATTATACTGAGCACTGAAAAATAATTTAAATATTTGAAAATAAGACTAGGAGAAAAATATGAAAAGCTCTAATTTTACTGATATTAATCGATTTCGAGATATTATTGGTCGTTTAAAATCAAACTTACCGAACTTGGTGTCATCTCTAATAGATAGTCAACTAGGTTCAGATTTTACGCTTAAAAGCTTTAAAGAATTTCCATTTGCGTTGACTCAAGATTTAGAAAGTGGCTCGCCGGAAATTCATAGTACCCGCTATATGAAATACATAATGCATCAACCGATTATCGCCATTTCACATACGGATTCGCTTTGGTTACATCGAATTGGCGTACCTCTAATTTCACCTTTTTCAATGGGTGTTGAAGCATTTACCATGTCGATGGCATTTGGCGTGTTACTCCCTATTTTTGAAGAACATTTTACCAAAGATCCGGCGCAAGTATTTGCGTTACTGTTGATTTCTTGTTTGGTGATTTATCCCATGATCTACAAATTAGTCAGTGCTCTTTATAGTAAACGTAATCCGCACCAACGCAGTTTCCCTAATTATTCAGCACAAGATTTAATGAATGAAGGCTTTCGTTTATTTACCG
>SHZH01000014.1 GCA_009692385.1 Gammaproteobacteria bacterium
ATTCGGTAGTTGCTGATGCGCACGTTCACAGAGTTTTTTGAGTGTTCCACCACTGGGCGTTTCGTGCAGCTCATCCATTTTCACCAGTAGCACAATATCCTCAGGTTTATATTTACGCTTGAAGCCGTTTACGGTGCGTTGACCACGATTAACGTGGCCAGTCTTATGGTACTGTCCAATCAGCCGTGTTATTTGTTGCCGCGAATAGCCACTCACTTTGCACAATAGCTGTACGATCAATCCTCGCTCACCTTTGCTGAGCTTCCGATAATCGAATCGATACAGCGTCTTGCGTACCCAGGCATACCGTTCTTCCTTGCTGCTGGCTACCTCAAACACGACCGGCTGGCCGCCATTTATAAAATCCGATACTTCGGACACCGTTTTTATATTTTCTAGGTTCATCATCGTTTTTATCCTTACGATCATGAACGGTTACTAAACCTTTTTCAGACTCATTTCATATTGGGATCAACCCCTGCCTTCAGACTCATTTCATTTTGGAAAAGGCTGGTATTTGACAAGAGCAGTAGGGTCACGGTAACATTACTTTCAATAATAGTAAAAAAAGGATAACTCATGGCTTATAATAATTCCACACACATAGATACCTTCGCACAGAAAGTTTGGAAGGAGCAATTAGTGCGAATGCTTGGTGGCCAGATAGCAAGAGTCATCAATAAAGATAAAAATGCGATATTACTATATCTTCACGAGACTATAACAAGACATCCTCAGGATAGTGCGCTCATTGCTTATAGTTTAGTAAACACACAGTTAATGAGTCCTGATAGTCATTTGCATGTTGTCACACCAGAATGTGATGCGTACGTGGAGCTACAAACTCATTCTTTAAAATTTCCGTTTGTTGAGACCAAAGCGCAGCGGGGGTGGCGCGATGAAATAATTCAAATGATTGTACAAGCACTTGAATCTGCTCCAGAAGTTGATGTTGGAGACGATTTAAAATATCTGCATCGGCAAATAACAACTAATGCGAGCTGTGCTAGTGCGAGAGGAACGCATACTTTCCTTGAAAAAACACTAATAGCGGATGTTGGAGACGATTTAAAATATCTGCATCGGCAAATAACAACTAATGCGAGCTGTGCTAGTGCGAGAGGAACGCATACTTTCCTTGAAAAAACACTAATAGCGGCAGTTTCTTATCCATTAACACTTCAAAAATCTGAAAATATTATTATCAGGCTAAAACAAAAAACTTGGGAATTTAGTAAATGATCTGCGGGCAATTGATAGAAGACCAGCAGCTGATAAATACTTACGGGGTGCTAACATCGTTAAATTCTCCTTCAAAAGACCAATTTAACATGAAAGTTTACGAAACCTATTTTTTTATCGACGGCTAACCCTTGATATTACTCAGCTTTAATTAGAGCGGGAATTGCTGCCCTTTACATTACTCCTGCTGATAAAAGGGATTCGTAAATTCAAGTGTTGTAAAAGTTCCAGCAGAGATCTTAGGCGAAGGCGGTGCGGAAGGAAATACGAATTTTTTTGTAAGAGGTGAATTAGTATGTGATGAGGCATAACCGGAAGAGTCCGAAACAGCTTCTGTGCTATATGTCGGCACTAATGAGTCACTGCGAGAGCGCGCCTGGCCCACAATGGCAGTAGAATTTACCTCAAGTAGATGATTGATCAAACTTTTTATCTCAGAAAAAGTCTCGGGAGGTAGATGTAGAGTTCTGAACATAAAGCCGATCTCTCTATAGATGATTTCAAGCTTGCTCTTTAATATAGTTAATATAGGTTTCAACATCTTTTGGTCGACATCTTGAAATAATGATTCTCGAGTTTGGAGGCGTAATAAATCTTTTATCGTCACCTCTAATGGGAGACAAAGCGTTTCTGTCATTTTCCTAGTACTAGGGCTCTGAAAAGAGTTCTTCAAAAGCATTAATGGCGCAATAGCCTTATTAGTTTGCAACTCAGAACTAATCTTATTAATGAGCATGGACATTGACATTGATCTTCCCACTTCATTAGTATACATATTCACCTTCATTTTTATAATTATTTATTAAGTGCTTATGATCACATAAAAATATTAAAGAAATATTAAAGCGGGGTAATAAAATTTAGCTTTTTGGTTTATTGCGTATCGCCTAATCAATTGCCAAGGGAGACTAAAGCGGGAATTACTGAATGCGTGGCAGATTTGAGGAGCAACTGCGAGTACTGTTCCAAAACTTCAACTTGAACGAACACTATAATCGATAAATGCATACTGAGAAAACCATCGTGCATACTCTTCTCTATCCGGCGTGAAAAGGTGAAGGCGTGAAAAGGGGTCAAGTCTCACTAAAATACACATTTAAGGCCTTCGGAAAAGATGGTAATAATTGCTCGTTAAACAATAAGTCAATACTTCCAGCCCCAATGATTGGCATGCCTCTGCGATGCATTGAAAAAATAAAACTCGATATGATCCATTGTCAAATACGACTTTACGCGCTTGCTCACGATCCAAGATATATGTGATACACAGCATTTTCATATTCTATGCACAGGGCTAACGTATACAATTTGCATAATTAAAAATAACTTTTTCCATATAATCATCGGATAAGGCGGTGCTAAAGCGTTTTCGTCTGAGGGACGATTTACGAGAGGTTTCTTTTTTAACCAGATTGAGGGCTAATTTATTGATGAGTGCAATGTTAGCCGCAATATTTCCCGCTTTACCCGACCAACCGTCTTCATTAAAACTGACATCTAATTGCCAATGTAAATTATTCTCAATGCACCAGTGCTGCCGAACAGCGTGAGCCGCCTTTTTAAACTGTTGAAGACGAAGACTCGAAATATAATAGCGTGTTTCATGTACTTCAATACCCTTAATGTAACGAATAGAGCGAACGCGAATAATACTGTTTAATTCACGCCATTTGGGCGACATGCCCCAGTTCGTGGTATCGATACCATAATAATTGCGTGTCTCAACTCGCCCATGGCCTTTTTCAATGGTTTCAACATGATTGAGCGTATCATCCCATGCAGCGGATTTTTTATCCTGCTCGTTAAAATACAAGGTCACATCCTCCAATAAAGACGATTGATTATCTTTGAGCGCTAACAGATAATCGGCCTTTTTTTCAATAATTTTAGTGGCGATAGTTTGCTGGCACAACAATGCATCAGACGTTACTATTCCGCCTTCGATATCTAATTTATCCAGTAATAACGGCGCAGCTGTAATTTCATTGGATTTTTCTAACATCGGCATTTGTCCAATACACAACTGATTTTCTACACAGTACGCATTTAAAATATGAATGGCACTGTGAGGTGTGTGACCTTTTGTGCCACGCATGGTTTTACCATCTAAACCAATGACTCCGCGTAATTCTTGGCTTATTTGTCGAGTAAATTCTATAAATAGCTCAGTGAATAATTGGTTATCAAGCAGGCTAAATACGCGGTGAAACGTATCATGTGAGGGGATCCCTTCACTTAAGTCGAGATATTTTTTTAACCACTCTTTCTTTAGTTCGGCATAGTCCACAATATCAAAAAAATTTTCAGCTCCCGCAATGATCGCACAGACAGTAATAAATATGATATTGATCAATGGGTAGGTTACTTTTATTTTTCTCGGATCTTTGAGTACAGAAAAATGCTCTATTATAGTGAGTGACATCGCTAGCTCCTTATTGTTAAGGTGCTAATTGATCATTTACTAGTTGATCTTCTTTTTATGCAACTTGTATACGATCGCCCTGATTCTATGCATAGGGGCTTTGACATACGAGGTTACCCTGATTGAGTAAATGTATATTGTCAAGACTTGACCCCTTTTCTTTTCTTACGGTTAATGCTTCGGCTTGGCTAATACGATCGCTCAAGCTGCGGGCGCAGGCACTGCGCCCCTACAAAATAATTGAACGTCGGGCTATTGGATTCAGAAAATTGATTAGGGGTGGGCATAAGTCCTGCTTCGCTCATTCTGCTTCGCGTAAAGCTACGCAGAACAGGGGCTACGCAGGATCATTTTGCTAAGAAAATTGGAGCTGGTGAAAGGAGTTGAACCCTCGACCGGCTGATTAGACATTGGTAATGGCAAGCCATAACTTATTGATTATTGATATAAACTATCTCATGGCACCCAAGGGTATTATCACCGTTAGTCACAGTAGCGTACCACTGATTGACACAAAATGGACATAAAGACTAAGACTTTATAATTGCGAATGCCGCGCGTTCGTAATCTTAATGTGTTCACTCGCCACTTATAAAATATTCATATTCAGCGAACTAACACAATTTAATAAAAAGTCTTCCCTTGAAAAAAAAGATTATTGGGCGTAACTATGAGCAAAAACTTCTAAAGGAAGCCTTGGCAACTGCATTTCGTTTGCGAATTGTTTCACTTTGTGACACTTTCAGCGAATCAAATGTAATTCATATCCATTGGTACTATATTTGAATACGGTTATCACTCTACAATGTCTGAAAAAACAGACTTTAATGGAGTACAACCGTTCAGGACGCACGAAAATGACATTTGCTGTTTATGATCGATAAGTTTTTCAAACTCGTCGGAATGGTAGGGTTTAGGTTGGTTGATCGCTTTCATTAAGATGCTCCTGTGTTAGCATTTCATTTATTCACCATTTTCAAGTGGTGGCCAGGAGCTGAAAACTGCACACAGCACACAACTGCATTTTTCGCAAATTTTGTTTGGCAGCGTACATAATTTTTCACATACTAAAATCGGTACCGTTAACGATTAAAACAAAAGGTAAGCATCGTGGAAGCCACGAAAAAGGTGTGGAGAGGAAACTATTTATATTGAACACTGCGTAAGCAGATAAAAACAAACCTCATAAGTGATTTTCAAATTTAAAAAAAGGTCTGGTGAAAGTTCAATTTCCTGCCTACTTAGTATGAAAATTTTATCAAAATCTATAAAGTGTAATTTTTGTATAGATAAGATATAATCATTGTAATTATAGTGAGAAATCTGCAATGCAAATCCAAACATTAGACTATTTTGATGGCACGCAAAAATTCAAAGGGACTTTGTTTTACGATGAGCACCAAACCTTACCGCAACCAGCTATTATTTTATATCATGCCTTCGAAGGCGTTAGTCAATTTACGCTAGATTATGGTAGGCGATTAGCATTACAAGGTTATGTTGTCTTTGTTGCTGACATGTATGGTGATGGACAAACAGCTGATACCATTGACGGTTGTTTCGCATTAGTAATGCCATTATTACAAGATCGAAAAGTAATACGTCATCGTGCCGTGTTAGCCTTTGAAACTTTATTAAAACAAAAGCAAGTCGATCCTAAACGAGTAGGTGCAGCTGGTTTTTGTTTAGGTGGCATGTGTATGCTGGAATTAGCGCGTAGTGGTGCAGCTCTGCACAGCGGCGTGACTTTACATGGTATCCTTGCCAAATCAGATCTTCCAACCTATCCAATTAATGCAAATTTATTATTACTCCAAGGCTATGCCGATCCCCAAGTTCCCTGCGACGCTTTACCGCTTTTCGCTGAAGAGATGAATACCGCTAGTGCAAGCGATTGGACCTTCATTTATTTTAGCCACGCGAAACATTCCTTTACTGATCCGAAGACCGGTACATTTCACGCAGAAAAAGAAATGGAAATGGGACGCGAATACAATGAAACAATAGCTAATCGCGCGTTTGTGTATCTATCAGAATTTTTTAAAGAACAATTAAAATAATTTAAAAGAAATCACTTCGTGAATTGAAACTCATTCAAAGAAGAGCGTATGGGTTTCGTAACTTTGAAAATTATAGATTAAGACCCGATCTTTATCCTGTGCTTTCGTGCTTTTCGTGGTTTAAAATAGTCCTGCTCTGCCAAGGCTACGCAGGATCATTTTGCGAAGAAAAATGGAGCTGGTGAAAGGAGTTGAACCCTCGACCGGCTGATTACAAATCAGCTGCTCTACCGACTGAGCTACACCAGCTTGATGCTTTAATTTGAGGAATGAGGATTGTAGACAAGTTTTAGACCTATGACAATCATATTTTCAATAAATCTTATGTTATGATGCGGGTTGCGTTTAGGAATATAGACTATGGGTCGGCTGCTGATTCGTTATAAATATATATGCATTATTATTGTAGTATTAATAGCCGGTACGTCGGGTTTTTTGCTTTATCCTAATTTCCATACGGTGATCCCCGACCAAGTTTACCGTAGCGCCCAGCTCGATCAGCAACAGTTTACTCATTATATTCAGCAGCATCAAATTAAATCGATCGTGAATCTACGCGGTCAAAGCAATGACGATAGTTGGTATATTAATGAGCTTCAAGTCAGTAAAGAAAGTAATGTCCAGCATTATGACCTGGATTTGCCCGCCAGCGGCATCACCAGCCCCGAAAATATGCGTGCCTTAGCGCAAATTATTTTAACATCTCCCAAACCGCTGCTGATCCATTGTTGGCGTGGTGCCGATCGAACTGGACTGGCCTCAGCCATATCGTTGATTTTATTACAAGATGCGCCACTGGCTATTGCTGAAGCACAAATTTCCTGGGAATATGGCGCCGTGGCGAGCGATAGCATCGGCAAGGAAGAATTCCATTACTACAAACTTTGGTTAGCTAAAAATAATTTAACTAGTTCACGTGAAAATTTTATGCGCTGGTTGATGCGGTTGCAAAGTGGCTCCGATTATCCTGATCAAAAATAGTTAGAAATAATATGTTGAAATTAAAAACACCTTTGTATGCGACTATCCTATTACTAGGTATTGTTACGTTATTAAATGTATGGGTGGCAAATCGCATTGGTTTGTCCCCTGATGAAGCGCATTATGCCCTTTATGCTGATCATTTAGCCTTAAGTTACTACGATCATCCTCCCTTGGTCGGGTGGTTACAGGCGCTGATCCTGCCTTTCTCCCACAGCGATTTCGCACTGCACCTTTGGCCCATGCTATTTAATCTGGGCAGTGCAATCATTCTCTATCGTTTAAGCACCTTACTTTTTCCGCATGAAAAACCCTGGTTTGCTTTTTTCTGTGTCGCCATGATGCAAGCGGCAATCATCATCAATTTGCTAGGTTTCGCACTCGTTCCACAAACACCGTTGATTTTCTTTGGTTTATTAACTTTATTTTATTTACATAAAGCCATACAACACGAAAAGTTGGGTGATTTTTTATTGCTCGGCCTCGCCCTTGGGCTGGCCGCACTCAGTGAATATACGGCAGTATTTTTAGCACTCGCCAGCGCCTTCTATGTCATTACGACCAAACCGCAATTACTGTTTAACTATAAATTATATTGCACTGCACTCTTAACACTACTCTTTATTTCACCCATTTTATTTTGGAATTATCAACATGACTGGATCAGTTTTACGTATCAACAAAATCATGTTTTAAGTGATGGACGTTGGTCGGGGAAATTATTTTCTTTAAGTCAAATTGCTCAACTCTTTTGTTACACTCCCGCACTTTATATATTTGGTTTATTAGCCGTATGTACTAACCCCCGTTATTGGCGACTCGATGCCGTACGATTATTAATATTATTTGTGCTGCCTACTTTATTATTTTTTGCGTATGGTGCGGGTTATACTTTTACGTTGCCACACTGGACGGCCCTTGCATGGCTGGCAACGATTCCACTCAGTGTGCGTTATATATATCGCCATTGGCAGCGTACTATCGTAAAAATAGTGGTTTGGTGTTCGATAATTTATTCGGTATTATTAATACTCCTGCTACATGTTTTAGCGTGGCAAGCATGGCTCAATTTGCCACTTGCACAGCAACCTTTGCGTGATCTGTACGGCTGGCAGCAAGCAGCTGATGTCGCCCTTTATGATCTCAATACGCTGCCATCCACCCAGCTTCCGGAACCGATCCTATTTGTGACTAATTGGAGTCTAGCCAGCCGTTTGGCCTGGTACAGTCAACATCCGGTGCAGATCGTCGGTAGTGAAGGTAATGCACAATTTACGATTTGGTATGGACGCCCTGCAGAAAATAGCAATGGCATTGTAGTGCTGCCTTATGGAACGAGCGCCGATTTAGTAGGCCAGCAGGCAGGTCAATTTAAAAGCTGCTATCCTTTACCGCAGTTAATGATTTATAATCACCAAAAATTAGTTAATTCATTTAATTTTTATAATTGTCGTGGCTATCAAATAAAATAGTGCTTTCTAACATTGCGTATTTAACTAAGAGGTACTAAGCTTAACATGGACCAAGTTTCAAAAAATCAAATTATTTAAAGAGGGGATATTATGACCAGCAAGAAAGCAAGTGCACATGCACGGCATATTTTAGTAAAAGATAAAGAAGAGTGTCAAAAACTGATCGATCGTATTAATAATGGTGAAGATTTTGCTGTCCTTGCTAAAGAATATTCTAGCTGCCCATCAGGAAAAAATGGCGGAGATTTAGGAGATTTTTCTCAAGGCATGATGGTACCTGAATTTGATAAAGTGATCTTTAATGGCAAGATTGGCTTACATTTTGAACCCGTTAAAACTCAATTTGGTTATCATGTTATTGAAACTCTATCGGTAAATGTTTAAGGAGATACGTTATGATAAAAAAGGTAACTCACGCTTCACTGCCAAATATTAAAGAAAAAAACTTAGTGTTTCTAAGTCCGCATCCAGATGATATTGCTTTAACTTTCGGTGGTTTGGTGCTGGCGAACAAGGGCTTTAAAAAACATTTGATCCACTATTCAGTGTTTTTTGGCACCTCGAATTGGACCGATAACGAACTGAATATCAAAACCGATCATCGGATTGAATATGTTACCGTCACGCGTTTTGCAGAAAATCGTCTGGCACTCAATCGTATGTTTGGTGGCTGGCAAAACTATCATTTCACCTTCCAACCATTTTGGGATTCACTGTTGCGTGATTATGCAGGACCGCCCACGGCCGGAGGTGGACCCGGTGGTGATTTTTCAACATTTCGTCCGATTGAGAAAAAAACCTTTCAAGACATTGTTGCGCTGGTAAAACCTATTGTCGCGCAAAAAGATACCGCTATTTTTATTTTACTAGCCATTGGTTCGCATATCGATCACTTCATCTTGCGAGAAGCAGTGATCACCGCGGCGTATGAACTCGGTGACCAAGCTCACGCGCAAATTTATTTAGGTGAAGATCAGCCGTATACCGGATCGCTAGCAAATACGAAAGTGACTGTAGCCACGATTAAACAATTAACTAAACGCCTGGGTTTGCAGCCTCTGACCTACCCAATCAAGATCCAAGAAAAAGTGGATTTATTTCAAGAGATCTATTTTAGTCAGTACTCGCCCGATTATATTGTGGGCCTCAAAAATCGTGCAAAACAATTGAATGGCGGTGAACGGATCTATTTATGGCCGAAAGAAAATTATAAGAAGACACCAAGTGATCCCAGTTGTAAGCAGAGTTATTGTAAGTTAGCGACGTAGTTTTTTTTGTCATTTCAGCGAAAGCTGGAATGACATTTTGATATTGTAAATCGCCGACATTACCTAATTGATAATGGTGATGCCATTGTTCGGTCGGATCAAAATTCGTGGCGATAATACCCAGTCCGTAGACGGGTTGTAACAAATGATAGCTGCCCCCTTGGATAAGTTGTTTAACTAACGCTTGTCCGGTTTCAAATAATAAATGCAACGCATGAATGTTTTGTATTTCTATGATAAAATTCGCCGCACTCATTAATCGAGATTTATCTCATGAAAACCCAGTTTAAATTAATACCCTGTGCTTTATTAGCCATTTATTTTACGAACAGTTTTGCAGCCGACCCCTACAATCCTTTTAATACGCCCGTGTGTTTAACGAGTCAGGTAAAGACTTGGGATCAAATTCCGGGTAAAGAAACGGAGTGGGCCGGAAATTATGCGGTGCAGATCACCAACAATTGTGGTGCGCCATTAACCTTGGTGGCAACGACGGGTACCGAAGGGGTTTTCAACGTTTACCCATTGAGCATTCAAACTGCGGTGAAGAGTGATTTATTTGAAGGAACCTTGGTTGGTTCGTATTATATTCCTAGTAATCAGGCGATCCCCGCTGGCTCAACAATGCCGTATTTTGCAGGAGCGTTTCAATTATTCGCAGACGGTAAATTAGTCACCGGATCGACTGCAACGGCAACCGGCGATGCATTTAATTCCTATTATGACTCAGGAGCTACTCAGACTAGTGATGGTGCGTATCCAACCAAAACTAATTTATATTGGTCGTCCGCGATCCTAACCAGTGGTAGTTGGTACGCCTTAGTGCTGGGGACACAGGAACCTGATTATGTAAAAATATCGCTAACGAATACGAATGCACCTCAATATAATTTAGCCAGTCTGACATTCACGCAAACTGCTGATGCACTCGGTTTACCCGCGGGTACTGATTTTGCCGTGATTTTAGATTTTTCGGCAACCGCGTTTTCCTATCTCGGTAAATATGAATGGCATCCTTTAGATCATCCTGTGTTAACGATCCCAGTCAGTGTCAAAACGACGAATGATATTTTAAACTTAAATTACACCATTCAAGCGATCCAAGCACCGACAGCACCGAAAGGCTTTGGCTGGCAAAGGTGTACCACCACAAGTGGAACTAGCGGTACCATCAGTGTTGATTCTGCCGCCGGAGCCAGCTTTCCTCCCTTAGCAAAATTTACGTGTGCGTCAGGTAGTACTGCGATCAAACACACGGGTATCGAAGGCATGCCGTTAAAAATTGATGATGGTTCGGTCGATGGTTTGTTTAATGATATTAATAATTTGAACTCAGCAGAAACCGGCGTTATCGTTGGTTTTGCAAACATGTTAAGTGACGACACGATTGAACTGGGTGCGTATAAAAAAGATGCTACTGATATCACAGGATGGCAGAGAAATACGCTTGATTTTCAGGATTCAGGACATGTCATGTTGATCTCATTTGGGGGTGAAGCCAGCACCGTGAGCAAATCTATTTGGCAATGGGCACTCGCGCACTTTACGCCAGCTCCTACAGCTGATCGGTTAGCGTGTAATTCGGCAGCGGCATGCAAAATCGTCATTGACGCGATCAATCAACCTCTTTCGGCATTTAATAATAAAACACCAAAACAAATAGCGATAGATAATTATGAAGCATTGATTGCTCGTTACAAGCCGAATGGTATTGATTTATTTGTACTCAGCACCGATTTAAATCCCTTAGCGAATGAGTTTACGGCTGAAGTGTTAAAACAAGTCATGACCGATGTGCTTGCCGAAAATTCACATTTTGTGTTGAGCTTAAGTTTAACACCCGCCAGTCAAGCAACCTTTGGTACAGCGAATATCGCACTCATGACAGCGTTAGCAAATCAAAGTGTTATACCCACGTATGTTAATGCGATATACCGTCAATTTACAAATGGTGGTGCGACTCCGACCGGTTGTTCTGGTAAATTTGTTACTGGTACGTGCATCGTGAATTCATTGACGGCTTATGTTGCTGAATATAACGCCATTTGGCCAACGGCTACGATTTATCCGGGCATTATACCGATGGCCCCGCAAGACTATTCTGACACCATCGAAATTTGGCCAGCAAATTTAGTGATGAGCGCGCATCCCGCGCAACTAGATGGCATTTTCTCAAGTATTTTGACGGCAGAAAGTGCTGATAAAAATGCCGCTGGTTTTCCGGCATCAGTGTTATTTAGTTACTGGAATACCACATATGATTTTCTCGGCGGTTATTCTAGCAAGTCGTATCCATCGAATCAGTATCAGCTTGAATTAGCGAGTTATGCCAACACGCCGTTTCAAGCTCCATCGCTGATCACCTGGAATCCTTCAGCACTCTTAGTGACCAGTTTAGATCAAACCTCCGGCACCGTGACATGGAGTCCGGCAACGGACGCAGTTCCAAGTTCTACTCTGAGTTACAATGCGGTACTTTATTTAAATGGTACGGCAGTGTCGACGAAAATAGGCGTCACCAGTCCCGCGACGTTTTCTAATTTAGCCACCGGTACCGCATATCAGCTGATCTTAACAGCAAAGGATAATAAAAGTTCGATACCTGTGTGGCGTACTACTTGGTTGATGACAGCGGGAAATCCGACCATTACGTGGACACCAAATTTAATTGCGCAAGGTAACCCCGATGGTATCAGTGCATTTGCAAATTGGGATTGCGCGTCCGATTCGGATAATACGGCGACCTTGGCTTATACCGTCACGATTGATGGGAGTGGTATTGTGGGTCCAGTCGATACGGCTAACTGTAAAGTAAATTTTACCAGTTTAAAAGTCGCGACGACGTATAACGTGACAGTATCCGTCAGTGATAACCGAAGTGGAGTCCTGCCCACTACTTCGCCTGCTAAGGCCGCGTTTACGACGACCGGTACCGCTCCCATTATCTTAGCCGCACCGACTCAATCTACCTGGGATCCAAAACCCGATCACACAGGTATTTTAACGTTTAACGATGCAACCGGTGGCATGCCAAATTACACCTATCAAATTATTATTTCACCCTCTGGGGCTGGAACGTCGTTACCTTTTACGGTCTTGAGTGCGTGTCCCTACGCAGATTGTAGTCAAGTGTATGACAACATGTATCGCGTGAGTGGTATGACTTTCGGTGTGACTTACCAAGTAAGCATTCTGGCATTTGATGCTGCAGGTCAACAAGTTGGCATGAATATGTTTCAAATTATGGATAGTAATTAACTGATATTAAAAAATCTCCCTGCGACTGCCGTCGCATCCCTCCTTGATTAGGAGGGATTTTTCTCCCCTAAATAAGGGGAGATGAATTTGCTACGTAGTAGCAAAGAAAGAGGGATTGTAATTTACGAGAAGAAAGATGAAAAAATTTAACTTGGTTTTGATTAGTACATTATTGTTAACAAGTACCTTTGCAAACGCCAATCCCGGCAATACCTGGTACGGTGGTTTAGTACTCGGCGGGGATGCGTGGCAAAATTCCAAAACGTCATCCGTTAAAATGACGAGCGGTGATAGTTCCGGCCAAACGCTGCCATTAAAATCGCAGTCTGATCCGCAATTTGCCTTTGCTGGTGGTTTTGTTTTCGGTGCCGCGCAAGAATCTACTACTTTATTTTTTGCGGAGCAATTAGAGTTACTCTATCAAACCGTTGATAATCAAATTGATAAAGCCGTGCCCACGGCGACCTTCACTAATCACATCGAAGAAACGCAAGCACCCACCGCCGTGATCGCTTTTTTACCCGGTATCGTTCTTAATCATAACTGGGTCATTTATGCAAAATTAGGTTATGCAATGAGCCAGTTCGAATCAAACGGTAACAATGCCGGTGTGTTCGGTCCGAATGGCGATCAAACGCAACTGATTAGCGGTTTGCAAGTGGGTATTGGCTTGCAGCGTCATTTCCCGAAACATTGGACGCTACGCGCCGAATACGATTACACCAACTACGGCAGCTTCTCCTTGATTGGTAAAAACGATGCCGGTATTCCGGGTGGCGCGGGTGGTACCGTAAAAACCAATTACACCATTAATACCAATGCGCTGATGCTAAACGCAATTTATAGTTTTTAAACTATACTAGACTTGGATAAATAGTCGGAGAATAATATGCGTTATTTAGGATTATTGCTGATGCTAATGGTTAGCCTCAGCGACGCAAGTCAAATATCACCTGCCATCATTACTACGCTACCTGGACTGGGTAAGGTCGCGCAAACTCAATATGGTGGTTATGTTTCTGCCACTTCCACCGCATGTTCCGATCGCTTCTGTTCACAGCAACCAAGTTTATTTTATTGGTTTGTGAGCGCTCAAACCAAGGCAGCGGCAAAAGCACCGATCGTTTTGTGGTCAACCGGTGGCCCGGGCTGGAGTAGTTTGTATGGTTTTTTTATGGAAACCGGCCCCTATGCCATTAATTCTGATTTGACACTTTCGTTGCGTAAAAATGCGTGGAGTAATTTTGCCAATTATCTGCTGATTGATCATCCCATTGGCGTAGGCTTATCGTTCGGTACTATGCAACAAAAAGCGAAGAATTTAAATCAAGAAATTGCGGAATGTTATGCTGCGTTACACCATTTTTTTCAGTTGTATCCTGAGTATCGTAATAATCCCTTTTATTTAAGTGGAGAATCGTATGAGGGAACCGTATTACCCTTGCTGGCACAAAAAATCTTGATAGAAAATCAGCAACATCCTGAGGCGAAAATTAATTTGCAAGGATTGATTATTATTTCTCCTTGGGCCGATCCCATTTTGCAACAATCCCTAGATGCGACATATGCTTATACCCACGGTTTGATTTCCTATCAGCAAAAAGTACACATCGATAGACTTTATCGAAGATGTGCCGCTTTAATTCACCAACAACAGCCCACCAGCGTGGCCGCGAACACTGCCTGTGCTGATATTAATACCGCGATTAGAAAATTTTCAGGGCGTGAGACTAATAATATTAGTTGGGCCAAATTTCCGACAGATTCTATTGATAAATATGTCAACTTAGCCACGGTTAAAGCGGCGATTCACGCCAAACCAGATCCCTTCAGTTCATTTTCCGCTTATACCGCGAAGGTATTTCAACAAGGAGAACAAAATTCATATCTTAGGGTATATAACGATCTGTTACAGCAAGGATTGCGCGTGCTGATTATTTCTGGAATGGATGACGCCAAGGATACCAATTTTTTGGGCGTAAATAAGTTTATTCAACAACTTACATGGTCACAAAAAACGCGATATGAAGTGGCTGCTAAAATACAATGGCACGACGCGCAAACCCAAGAGGTGTTGGGTTACATAAAACAGGGGGGTGGATTGCAGTACGTCGAAGTCCTCAATGCAGGCCATATGGTGCCCTTAGATCAGCCAAAGATCAGTTATTTAATAAAAGATTTTGTTAACCAGTCATAATTCAGCAGAGTGAATGCTCGATAATTGAACAATATTCGAGCATTTATTTAAATCTGTTTTGTCCCCTTGAAAACCTATCTATTTAACCCCATTTAGGTTAACTTGACGAACTACGGTTCAAGGTTAACTTGACTGCTTTTGGCAGCTAGTTAAAATAAACCGATTTTAATTTTAATTGGAGGAAACTATGACAAAGAAAGTGAACATTCGTCCACTACACGATCGCGTGGCGTTACGTCGCTTGGAACAAGAAACCAAAAGTTCTGGTGGTATTGTGATCCCCGATAATGCAGCTGAAAAACCAAGCCGTGGCATCATCCTTGCCGTTGGTCCTGGTAAAACCCTCGACAATGGTACTGTGAAGCCATTAAGCGTAAAAATTGGCGATACTGTCGTGTTCGGAAAATATTCTGGCAACGAAGTGAAAATCGACAACGAAGAAATCATCGTGATGCGTGAAGACGACATCATGGGGATCATTGAATAATTTAAAGAATTAAGAGGAACAAACTATGTCAGCTAAAGAAATTCGTTTTGGTGATGATGCTCGCCAACGCATGGTACGCGGTGTAAACATCCTTGCCAATGCCGTTAAAGTAACCCTGGGTCCTAAAGGCCGCAATGTCGTATTAGATAAATCATTCGGTGCGCCGACGATCACTAAAGATGGTGTGAGCGTTGCCAAAGAAATCGAATTACAAGATAAATTCGAAAACATGGGCGCGCAAATGGTGAAAGAAGTGGCTTCAAAAACCTCAGATATCGCCGGCGACGGCACGACCACCGCAACCGTATTAGCGCAAGCGATTGTTCGCGAAGGTATGAAAGCAGTTGCGGCCGGATCAAATCCAATGGATTTAAAACGCGGTATCGACAAAGCGGTTGAAGCAGCGGTTGCTGAACTGAAGAAAATTTCAGTTCCGTGCCAAGACAATAAATCAGTGGCGCAAGTCGCAACAATTTCAGCTAACTCAGATGAAGCTGTTGGCCAAATCATTGCGCAAGCAATGGAAAAAGTGGGAAAAGAAGGCGTGATCACGGTTGAAGAAGGTTCAGGTTTAGAAAATGAACTCACCGTAGTAGAAGGTATGCAGTTTGATCGCGGTTACTTATCCCCGTACTTCATCAACAATCAACAAAATATGAGTGTTGAATTAGATCATCCGTACATTTTGTTAATCGACAAAAAAGTATCAACCGTGCGTGACATGTTACCGGTATTAGAAGCCGTTGCCAAAGGTGGAAAAGCTTTATTGTTAATCGCTGAAGATGTGGAAGGCGAAGCCTTAGCAACCTTGGTGATCAATAACATGCGTGGCATCGTGAAAGTGGCTGCCGTTAAAGCTCCCGGTTTTGGCGATCGTCGTAAAGCGATGTTGGAAGATGTGGCTATTTTAACCGGTGCAACCGTGATCTCGGAAGAAATTGGTCGTACCTTAGAAAGTGCTAAATTAGAAGATCTAGGTAGCGCGAAACGGGTGGTGATCACGAAAGACAACACTACGTTAATTGATGGTGCGGGTAAACCACTCGACATCGAAACGCGTGTCAATCAAATCCGTGCGCAAATCGAAGATACTTCATCTGATTACGATCGCGAAAAATTACAAGAACGCGTGGCTAAATTAGCCGGTGGTGTAGCCGTGATAAAAGTCGGTGCAGCCACTGAAATGGAAATGAAAGAAAAGAAAGCTCGCGTTGAAGATGCATTACACGCAACACGTGCTGCCGTTGAAGAGGGTGTTGTACCGGGTGGTGGTGTAGCATTAATTCGCGCCATGGCTAAATTATCGACGCTAAAAGGCGACAATGATGATCAAACTACCGGCATCAACATTGCGCGTCGTTCAATGGAAGCGCCATTACGTCAAATCGTAACCAACTGTGGTGAAGACGGATCCGTTGTACTGGATAAAGTCCGCGCTGAAACAGGTAACTACGGTTACAACGCAGCCAATAGCACCTACGGCGATATGATGGCGATGGGTATTTTAGATCCGACTAAAGTAACCCGTAGCGCATTACAAAATGCAGGTTCAGTAGCCGGTTTATTGCTAACGACCGAATGCATGATTGCGGAAGCCCCTAAATCAGACAAAGAAAGTTCAGCATCTGATATGAGTGGCATGGGTGGTATGGGCGGAATGGGTGGCATGGGCGGAATGATGTAAATCATCGCTCACGTTACTAATAAAAAGCCCCGTATCGCGGGGCTTTTTATTGTATTGAATATTGTGTAATAATACTAGTGTAACAACCAGGAGCTTATATGACCGACCAAACCGTCTACAATTTTAGTTTTACTCGGCCTAATGGCGAAGCGCTCAAATTATCGACTTTTAAGGGCAAGGTATTATTGATAGTCAATACAGCCTCTAAATGTGGGTTTACCAAACAATATGCCGATCTAGAGGCGTTGTACAACAAATATAAAGACCGTGGTTTGGTTGTTTTGGGCGTGCCGAGTAATGACTTTGGCGGCCAGGAGCCGGGTAGCGATGCGCAAATCCAAGAATTTTGTCAGGTTAATTTTGGGATCACATTTCCGATTGTGAGCAAAGAAATGGTTAAAGGTAAGAATGCGCATCCCTTTTATATTTGGGCGAAAAAACAGCTGGGTTTTGGCACGGCGCCTAAATGGAATTTCCATAAATATTTAGTTGATCGTCAGGGGCATTTAGTGGATTATTTCAATACATTCACTGCGCCGGATAGTTCTAAAGTTGAGAGGGCCATTGAACACCTCTTATTGTAACCTGCTGTTTTTTTAAGCAGTCCTGAATTCAACTCATAAGTGCAACTTTATAACTTCGATATTGGATTAAATAACAGACCGAGAAAAACGTTAGGATATCGCACGCCTAATGAGGTATACAAAGAAGCAATTATGCGTTCTGGATGGAAATATTCAGTTCATATTAAAAATATTTAAGTGGAGTTTTTTTCCAAGAATTTTTCACGCCCGCTACAGTGCCGATGCTCAGCTTTTGAATGAAATTAATTATATTTTTGCTGGCTAACAGTGAAAATCATTTACTTTTTAATTTATACTAGTATACTTTTATAATTAGTTGCACTTATTGTTAGAACTCGCGAGTTAATAAAACCTTAAGGGTGAAGTATTACAATAGTCGAAATTAAGGCAACCAAGATGACATCAGCGCAGCAACAATATTTTGAAAAACACAGTGAAATTAACAAGCTGATTGCTTCTCAGGGTGCCGCAGATCATTTAACGAATAATAAACTCTATAAAATTTATCTGCTGTGCCCAAAACTAACTAATCACGTTTTTATCAATCAAACTGATCGCATTAGCTTTTTAGCCTCTTTTCGGGACTACTTTAATCGCGCTATTGAAGAACAAAATATTTTATTTGAAGAGGATGAACCCCATCATCATCATCAATTTAGTCAACATGGTACGGGGTTATTAGTATTATTAGCACCTCCTAATTTAATCGTGTGTCTGGATAGTAGGCTTTTATTACAGACTGATCAGATCATCTGCGAATGTATTGTGGGTGTTTATTTGAGTGCTGAAGATGAAAAAATTTTCACGAGTTCACACTTTAATATGGAAACAATTAGACAGTGGATTGTTAAGGATCAGGACTCTGAATCCGGATACAAACTTTGATCTTTTTCCTAACCCGGATTATGCTTAGCGCCATAGATTTGCTACTATAAGAACCTTACTGTTAGGTTGTTAGCAATGTACAAATTTTTTTGTCCTCTACTTTTTTGTTTGCCCCCCGAAGTGGCTCATGCCATCACTTTAAATCTATTAAAATTTGCTACTGTGTTAAAGCTAACCCATTTTTTTGTTTGTAAATCGACAGGGCAACCAATCAATTTATTGGATTTGCAATTTAAAAATCGTATTGGGATCGCCGCGGGTTTAGATAAAAATGGTGATTATCTTGACGCTTTAGCTGCACTGGGAGTAGGTTTTATTGAAGTGGGTGCAGTAACGCCAAAGGCACAAATAGGCAATTCGAAACCCCGTTTATTTCGTTTAGTAAAAGAACAAGCGCTTATTAACCGCATGGGTTTTAACAATAAAGGGGTCGATTATTTAGTTAATAAATTAAAACAACGTAAAAGCACATGTATCGTTGGTGTAAATTTTGGTAAGAATAAAGAAACACCGCTCGCGCAGGCAGCTGATGATTATATATATTGTTTAGAGAAGGTGTTTTTGTATGCTGATTTTTGCACGATTAATATTTCCTCACCCAATACGCCCGATTTACAGCAATTACAAACACCCCTATATTTAGAAAATTTGCTTACAGCGATCAAAAAAAAACGTGATGACCTAACTATACAACACACAAAAAAACTGCCCTTATTAGTTAAAATTTCGCCGGATCTAATCGACGCTGAATTGTATGCTTTAGTAGATATGGTCGATAAATTAGGACTTGATGGCATTATTGCAACGAATACGACTAATCAGCGTTCAAATGTTACCAACCATTCACTCGCAAAACAAATCGGTGGTTTAAGTGGTAAGCCAATAGCAAGGTTAAGTTATGAGATGCTTGTTAAAATTCGGCAGCATAATAAGCATCTCCCTGTGATTTCTGTGGGAGGAATTAGTTCGGTGGCTGATGCCAAGCAGCGTTTTCAAGCGGGAGCTGATCTAATACAACTCTATACCGGTTTAATTTATGAAGGGCCGAGGTTGTTGCGGAAATTAATTGAACTGTAGGTTGTCATCCCTGCGAAAGCAGGGATCCAGGAAAATATTCTAGGATTTGGATCCCAGCTTTCGCTGGAATGACGGAGGCCTAAGATAGTTTCCCAGCCTTATAAACAATACAGCCAATCAATGAGATGATCAGGCAGATCAAGATCCAATATAAACTCATTAGCAGTGCCATTATTCCTGCTAAAATAATTAACAAGACATTCATTGCGGTGACCGTACCCGTTTTAGCTTTGAACATCCGCAGACTGATCAGGATGCTGCCAAGGCTAAAAATAGCAATTAACCATGCATCATTGGCATGATAGGCAAAACTGCTTGGTGAAAAAATGGCGTACAGTGCCAAGAGAAAAGCAATCATACTAAATATTAAGGTGATAATGATGCCTGTTGTGTTACGTCGTTTCATTCGTTATTCCTGTAAACTCAGCTATTTTTTTAATTTCTTGTGTTATCCTGACGAAAGTCAGGATCTGGATCCCGGCTCAAGGCCGGGATGACGGGATCAGTTTAGTCTACTTTCATCTTGGATTCAAATGGATTCTATGGAACAATGAGAGGAATAAGCAAGGATCCTTTTATGTCTGACCAACAAATTGATGCCCAGGGCTTGCGTCCCAATGTCGGCATTATTCTCCTCAACAAATACCAAGAAGTATTTTGGGCCAAGCGCTGTGGTCAGCTTGATGCCTGGCAATTTCCACAAGGGGGTATTGATACCGGTGAAACCCCGGAACAAGCACTCTATCGTGAATTATACGAAGAAGTGGGTTTAGAAAAAGACGATGTCAAGTGTTTAGGAGAAACCAAAAGCTGGTTTATTTATCGCTTACCTAAAAAATACTTACGCCGGGATAGTTTGCCATTGTGTGTCGGACAAAAACAAAAGTGGTTTTTACTCGAACTACGCGCACCCGTTGAAAAAATTAATTTTAATTTAGGAAAAAAAGCGGAATTTGAAGGTTGGCGCTGGGTGGATTATTGGCATCCGGTTGATCATGTGATCCATTTTAAAAAAAATGTTTATCGTAAAGCCTTGCAAGAATTTAGCCCGATTGTATTCGGACATTGAGGAATGTCGGCTTGCTTCGCTTAAGCCGACCTACGATAAATTTGTATAATGTAGGCCTGCTTAAGCGAAGCAAGCAGGCAAATTCAAACGGTATCTGATGCATAAATCATTACGTCGCATAATAGATGAAGTTGAAAACGCGGTAGATTTCCCCACCGCGTTAGCAACGTTAGCACGCAGTGTTCGTGAAACATTAGAGACCGAAGCCTGTAGCATTTTCTTGCTCGACTTTCGCACCCAAGAATACGTGCTCTCTGCAACGGATGGTTTAAATACTGCGTTAGTCGGTACATTGCACGTTAAGTCTGACCAAGGTTTATTAAGCATCATTGCCGATACTGAAAAGCCATTAAATCTTGAAGATGCTCCCACGCATCCCAATTATCTAACTATTCCTGATTTAGGCGAAGAAATTTATCATGCGTTTCTTGGGGTACCCATTATTTACAATCGTCAGGTGCTGGGTGTGATTATTGCGGAACAACGGCAACGGCGACGTTATGCCGAAGAAGAGGAAGCCTTTTTAGTCACCTTGGTGACCCAACTTGCACCGATCATTGTACAAGCTGAAGCCAAGGAAATGGTGGCCGAACAAATCGAACCCGGTAAACACGATGATACCGTGTTATTGGGTATTCCGAGTGCGCCAGGTGTCGCCATTGGGGAAACCGTTATGGTTTATCCAGCAGCTGATTTAGAGGCCGTACCGGATAAAGAAATTACCGATTTTGATGCCGAAATTACTATTTTAAAAGAAGCGATCAATGCGACGCGTGAGGATATTCTAGAATTAAGTGAGCGTTTAGCACAGTCGTTACCAGAAGCCGAACGTGAATTATTTACTGCTTATATTCACATGCTTGACAGTACTAGCTTAGAGAAAGATATTCTTTCTCACATTACTCAAGGACAATGGGCGCAAGCCGCATTACGACAAGCGATCCAAACGCGAGTCCGTCAATTTGAAGAGATGGAAGATACTTATTTACGTGAACGTGCCGCGGATGTACGTGATCTGGGTCGACGGATCTTGGCACATCTACAAAATCAAACCCAGGTGGAAATAGACTATCCCAAGCAAACTATTTTAATCGGCGAAGAAATTTCTGCGGCTGATTTGGCACGCGTACCCGAAGGCCGTTTAGTGGGTTTTGCGTCCATACAAGGCTCGAATAATTCACACGTTTCGATTTTAGCACGTAGTTTGGGTATTACTGCCGTAACCGGTGTGGCTAATTTGCCGTTATCTAAATTAGATCACACCGAACTTATTTTGGATGGCTACTATGGCCATGTGTATGTCGCCCCCACCAGTGTGCTTCGTCAAGAATTTTTAATTCTCGCCGAACAAAAACGGCAACTCGATGAAAGTTTAAAGCAACTGCGCGATTTACCTGCCGAGACGACGGATGGTCATCGCATACAGCTGATGGTAAATGCCGGTCTGGATGCGGATGCCGGTGTTGCTTTAGCAGTCGGTTCACAAGGTGTCGGTTTATTTCGTACCGAAATGACTTTCATGACGCGCGATCGGTTTCCTTCTGAAGAAGAGCAACGCATTATCTATCGGCAAATTTTAAGTGCCTTTGCACCCCGACCAGTGATCATGCGCACGCTTGATGTAGGTGGAGATAAACCGCTGTCTTATTTTCCGATCGAAGAAAAAAATCCATTTTTAGGTTGGCGTGGCATACGGATCAGTTTAACGCACCCAGAGTTATTTCAAGCACAAATTCGTGCCATGATGCGTGCTAATCGAGGCTTAAATAATTTAAGTATTTTATTACCGATGATCAGTAGCGTCGATGAGTTTGCAGAAGCCAAAGCACTCATTGACGAAGTATATGATGAGTTGCAAGCTGAAAAATGCACTCCGCGCCCACCGTTAGGTGTGATGATCGAAGTACCCTCTGCCGTATATCAAGCGCGGGCGCTCGCACGCCAGGCTGATTTTATTTCGATTGGCAGTAATGATTTGACACAGTATTTGTTAGCGGTGGATCGCAATAATTCACGCGTTTCAGGAATTTATGATGCCTTTCACCCAGCGGTCTTACGTGCGTTAAAACAAACCGTACGGGCGGCACGTTTAGAAAAAAAACCAGTGAGTATTTGTGGTGAATTAGCGGGTGATCCGTTAGCGACCTTGTTGTTACTGGCGATGGGTTTTGATAGTTTAAGTGCGAGCGCCAGTAATATTCCGCGCGTCAAGTGGGTGATCCGTCGCTTTTCAAAAGAACGTGCTAAAACATTATTACGCGAAGCATTGCAATTGGAAACCGCGAGTAAAATTCGTGAACATATGGAAGCAACACTAGAACAAGCTGGATTAGGCGGGTTATTACATGCAAGAAGGTAATCAATGTTAATTTTAGTGTATGGTTTACTCGGCGCAGTCGCCGGATTTGTTTCTGGCTTACTCGGCATCGGCGGTGGTTTAATTATTGTCCCGTGTTTATTACTCGTCTTTCCATTAGTTGGTATTCCACCGTCAATACATGTTGTTGTCGGAACTTCACTCGCGACGATTGTTGTCACCTTGTGTTCTTCGATGAATGCACATTTGAAACGCAGTGACCAGCTGTTATTGTGGCGATTAGGTAAACAATTTTTACCAGGGATTATCATTGGTACGTTATTAGGAGCGGGCATCGCCAAATTATTATCTGGGGCTCATCTGGCTATTTTATTCGGCATCATTGTTTGGTTATTAGCACTACGTGTTTTTTTAGTTAAAAATTCAGGAAATCAAAATGAAACTAGAACAGTGGAGCAATTGTTGCCGGTAAAAATTTGGTTACTACCAATTAACATTTTGATTGCCAGTTTAGCATCGATCATGGGGGTCGGTGGTGGTGGTTTCATGATTACCTTTTTGCAAATTCGTAAAGTCCCAATGCGAATTGCCATTCCAATTGCTACCATGATGGGCATTCCGGTAGCGATCTTGGGAACTATTAGTTATATCGTTTTGGGACTGAATGATCCTAACTTACCGCATTGGAGCACCGGCTATGTTTATTGGCCAGCCGTGTTAGGCATCACCATTATGAGTATTTTTACAGCACCGTTAGGTGCAAAATTAGCGCATAAATTACCAGGTAAATTATTACGCTGGATTTTTGTGCTGATGTTAGTGATAATTGGTGCGAAAATGATTTTTTGGTCGTAGGAGTCCGCATGTTACATTGGCCTAATTTTGATCCCGTTGCTTTCCATCTCGGTAGTATTGCGGTGCATTGGTACGGCCTAACCTATTTAGTAGGTTTCTTATTAGCGTGGCTCTGTGGAAATTATCGCGCGCATCATTTTTATTATTGTCTTGAGTTTAATTGGTATCAAAATGATTTTTGGGTAGAGCCAGCCACCCACCCTTTAAGCAATTAAAGTTATATGTTATATTTAGCAAAGTAGATTATTTCATGGAGGGAGTGTGAATGTTTTTATTATAAATATTGTATCTAAATTTTGTCAGGGGATGATATTTCGTCCGTTTTCACAGTTGCCAGCACAAATTTTTGCGGGTTTAGTACTAGCTTTTGTCGCTATACCAGAGGTAATGGGATACGCAAAAATTGCTGGCTTGCCATTGGTAACCGGCCTATATAGCATACTGTTTCCATTAATTATATTTTCAATTTTTTCCTCATCTCGACATTTGGTTGTTGGATTAGATAGTAGTACAGCGGTTATTATTTCCGCTGGTCTGGCTAGTTTTGCTGTAAGAGGCAGTTCAGACTGGGTGTTTTTAACAAGTGTTATTGCAATTAGTTCAGGATTGCTATTGATGGCGGCACGATTTATACGTGCAGATTTCATTGCTAACTTTCTATCAATTCCTACTTTAGTCGCATTCATGAGTAGTATTGGGATTTATATTGTTGCGCATGAGTTTATAGTTTTTTTAGGCTTTCATGACAATGCTCAAACATTGCAAGGATTGTTATACGATCTTTATCAAAACAAGCATGTCAATTTCCATACTTTAATTATTTCTGGAGCTATCGTTACAATAATTTTATTGGGAAAGAAACTGGCTCCCAAAATACCTTGGTATTTATTGATAATTGTTATTTCGATAGTAGCGACTTGGTTTTTTCATTTTAAAATCGATACGATTGAAAACATTCCCAATGGACTTCCAAAAGTTACAACCTTTCATGCTCCAACGTTAAATATACATTTACTAATTAAATTATTACCGACGATATTCGCCA
>SHZH01000015.1 GCA_009692385.1 Gammaproteobacteria bacterium
GGTGCCTTATAAGCGGCCTAATATTCAACAAGGAAATATTATTACACAAGCTGAGGTTGATCAGCTGAAGCCGGGCATGAGCAAAACTCAAGTTATTGAGGTGCTAGGTTCACCAGTAGTGCAAAATGGTTTTAATGACAATGAATTAGCTTATATCGAAACCGATCAAATCAATGGCGGCAAAATCACTCAGAAACGTTTAATCTTGAATTTTAAACAAGACAAATTAGTGTCCGGTGAAGGCGACTATCAATTGCCGTTTTAAGACTTCACCGAACTATGCTTCTTACGCCGAATCGGTGCGCGCAAACGGCGGGCTTCCATTGGATCGATAACTAAGGGACGATAAATTTCAATACGGTCACCCTCGCGAACAACATAATGTAAATCATGTAACCTGCTGAATATACCAAACTTTATATCACTCAACTCGATTTCCGAATAGCATTTTAAAATATTGGATTGTTCAATGACAGATTTAATCGTACTCCCCTCTTCGACGGCTAATTTTAATAGATTTTGTTCCGTTGCTAAGGCGTAAATCAACTCCACGTTAATCATGTGCTGCTCCATAAATTACCCGCGCTCGTTGATAAAACGCATCAACCATTGTGGTGGCAATTTTATTAAAGAGCGGCCTTAATATAAAAGCCAAAGGTGTCTGCCCTAATTCAAAATCCAGCTTGAATTCGATCTTGCAGCTTTTATCATCCAGCACGTTAAATAGCCATTGACCGTGTAATTTCTTAAACGGCCCATTGCTCAACACCATTTGAATGCTCTCATAAGGAATGCCCGTATTGCGAGTGCTAAAGGTTTGCTCGACCGGCCCCTTGTGAACGGCTAATTCCGCTTCCATCCAATTCGTCCCACTATCAATAATGGTGCTGCGTTTACACCACGGTAAAAATTCAGGATAAGCCTCAACGTCATTGACTAAGGAATACATTTGTTGTGTGCTATACGGCACTAAGGCCGTACGAGTAATTTCTGACATTTGATTTCTTCCGCTTGTCGCTTAACTCGACTATAATTATCAGGATTTTAACACTAATTAAAGGGATGATATGAATTTTTCACTACGCTATTGGATTTGCGTCCCCCTACTCCCTTTATTAGCCAGCTTAGCCAGCTGTTCTCAGCCCCCTAAAAATCAATATCAAGGCTATGCCGAAACCCAATTAATTTATATCGCCTCGCCTTTTAGTGGTACGCTACATAACCTCTATATCCAACGCGGTGAAATGGTTAAAGCGCAGCAGCCTTTATTTGAATTAGACCAACAACCGGAAAGTACCCAGCTCGCACAAGCCCAAGCCAATTTAGGGCAAGCGCAAGCCAATTTAGTCAATCTACAACAAGGGCAACGCGACACCGTCTTGGCTGCAATAAAGGCGCAAATTGGGCAGGTGCAGGCTCAAGTCAAATTAACTCAAGCGCAACTAAAGCGCGCCCGTACTTTATATGCCGATCACAGCATTTCGAAAAATGATTTTGAAATTGAACAAGCCAACTATAACGAAGCCGTAGCCCAACTCAAACAATTCCAAGCTAATTTGGCCGAAGGCCGATTGGGCGCGCGTAACGAACTCATTCAAGCACAAAGCGATCTGGTAAAAAGTATTACTGCCACGGTGCAACAAGCGCAATGGGCACTGCAACAAAAAGCGCAACGCGCCCCTACTGATGCCTTAGTCTTTGATACGTATTACAATCTGGGTGAGTACGTAACGGAAGGTACGCCCGTATTATCACTTTATACACCGCAAACCTTGCACGCCATTTTTTATGTACCCGAACCCAAACTGGTACATATTCATCTGGGACAAATCATTACCGTTAAATGTTTAAGCTGCAGCCAAACATATCAAGCCCGCATTGATTTTATCTCGCCCCAAGCCGAGTACACACCACCAGTGGTTTACAATAAAGAAAATGATGTTAAATTAATTTTTATGGTACGGGCGCAATTATTAGATAATGCCACCCAGATATTTCATCCCGGCCAACCACTTGAAGCCATTCTCTCAGCGGCGGGATCGCCATAATGGAGAGTCCTGATAACATCATCGATGTTAGAAATTTAACTAAATCATTTGATAACCGCATCGTCGTCGATCACATTAACTTGCAGGTAAAACGGGGTGAGATCTTCGGCTTTCTGGGCCCTAATGGCAGTGGCAAAACCACGACTTTGCGCATGCTCTGCGGTTTATTAGCACCCGATACCGGTGAAGGTACTTGTCTTGGATTCAACATTATCACGCAAGCGGATCTCATCAAACTCAATGTCGGTTACATGACTCAGCATTTTAGTTTTTACAAAGATCTGTCTATTTATGAAAATCTTGATTTCATCGCCCGAGTTTATCAACTCGATAATCGTAAACAACGCATTGCGCAAGCTTTAGATCAACTGCGTTTTACGGGGCGTGATAAGCAATTAACTGGGGATTTATCCGGCGGCTGGCAACAGCGTGTTGCCTTAGCTGCCTGTTTACTTCATGAACCAGAATTATTATTACTGGATGAACCGACCGCCGGAGTGGATCCGAAAGCACGGCGCGAATTTTGGGATCAAATCAGTATGCTCAGTGAGCAAGGTATCACGACCTTAGTCACCACCCATTACATGGATGAAGCCGCACGCTGTACTCGTTTGGCCTATATTGTGTACGGTAAATTGATGGCCGAGGGGACTGAGCAAAGTATTATCACGAGTGTTAATTTAATCACTTGGGAAATTACCGGGCCCAAGATGTCGCAAGTTAAAGCACAATTTCAGCAACAAGCGGGTGTGCAACAAGCGGCGATGTTTGGTAACAGCTTACATATTTGTGGCAAAGACGAAACATTACTGAATCAAGCCTTAGCGCCGTTAGTAAATGATCCACAATATCATTGTCAGCAAATACCCACCTCGTTAGAAGATGTCTTTATTAATTATGTGGATGAAGTACCGGATAATTTTAGTACTAATTCAACCATGAAGGTGAATTAAAATGCTGCGCACCACCACCCAACGTTTTTCTTGGCAACGCTTAAATGCGGTGATGTTTAAAGAATTTATTCAAGCGGCACGCGATAAAGCCACGTTTGGCATGATGATCGGCATTCCGATTATTCAGCTACTGCTGTTTGGTTTTGCAATTAATAGTAATCCCAAACATTTACCCACAGCTATTGTGAGCGCTGATAATTCTAACTTTACGCGTTCTTTTTTACATAGTATGAATAATACGGATTATTTTCAATTTATCCCCGGTGATCAATCTGAAGCGTCGGCGCATGAAATGTTGCGTACCGATCAAGCAAAATTTGTCATTAGTATTCCCGCTAATTTTTCGCGTGACTTGGTGCGTAATCAACATCCGACTATTTTAGTAGAAGCGGATGCGACGGATCCAAGCGCGACCGGTTACGCGATGGCGGCAATTAGCAATATTACGAATTCGGCATTAAGGTATGATTTGGTTGGACCCTTAGCTCATTTGCAAGCCACCGCACCCCCTTATCAAGTCGCTATTCATTCGCTTTATAATCCCTTATTGATCACCCAATATAATATTGTTCCAGGTTTACTCGGTGTGGTATTAACGATGACCTTAGTGATTATTACCGCATTGGCCATCACGCGCGAATGGGAAACGGGCACCATCGAAATGTTGCTGTCCACTCCGGTGCATCCGCTGGAAGTGATGCTCGGCAAAATTATTCCGTATATTATTATTGGTTATGTACAAGTTTGCGTGATTTTATTAATGGGCAAATTTTTATTTCATGTGCCGATGCTGGGAAGCATCTTATTGTTACTCCTAGCGTGTTTACCATTTATTGCCGCTAATCTTGCTGTCGGTTTAACGTTTTCGACGATAGCGAAAAACCAATTACAAGCCGTGCAAGGTGCCTTATTTTTCTTTCTGCCATCACTCTTACTCTCTGGCTTTATGTTTCCTTTCCAAGGCATGCCGGTGTGGGCACAATATATCGGTAACTGTTTGCCGCTCACTCATTTCTTAATTATCGTTCGCGGTATTTTATTAAAAGATAATGGTTGGTTGCAGATCTGGCCACAAATTTGGCCGATTTTACTTTTCACATTTTTTGCGTTAATCGTTTGCTTGAAACGTTATCGTAGCAAATTGGATTGAAGAGGAAAAAATCTAAGGCAGATCATCCTGCAGCGCATTCTTTGGTTTCGGCAGAAAATCGGCGCGTTGCAAACCAAACGCAACCGCTAAGGCACCCGCAACATAAATTGAAGAATACGTACCAATCAAAATACCGATCAATAACGCTAATGAAAAACTAAACAATACCGGACCACCGTACACTAACAAAGCAACAACCGCTAATAATGTTAAACCAGATGTCATAATCGTCCGTGACAAAGTTTGGTTAATCGACAAGTTCATGATCTCTAAAGGTGTGCCTTTACGCACTTTACGGAAGTTTTCGCGTACCCGATCGAAGACTACGATGGTATCATTCAGTGAGTAACCAATCACGGTTAATACCGCTGCAAACGCAATCAAATCAAACTGAATGTGAAACAAAGAAAACATCCCGAGAATTAAAACCGGATCATGGATCAAGGCTAAAATTGCGCTGATCGCAAAACGATATTCAAAACGAAGCGAAATATAAATCAAGATCGCTAATAACGAAACGAATAACGCTAAGGCACCTTTGGTAAATAATTCTTTACCCACTTCGGCACCCACAACACTGAACTGCTGAATTTGCGCATTTGGCAGCGCTTGTGCTAATTGCGCTTGTAATTGTGTTTGCTGATTGCTGCCCGTAGCCATAGTTTGTTTTGGGCTAGGCAAGGTGATCAATACATCGCGCGTTGAGCCATAGGTTTTCACTTCATTTTCGTGAAAACCGGCTTGTTCTAATTGCTTACGAATTTGGCCTAAATCGGCTGGCACAGAATAATTGGCTTCGACTTGCACACCACCGGTGAAATCTAAACCAAGGTACAAGCCATTAATCGCTAAGCTGAAACATGAACCGATGACGAGTACCGCCGAGATCGCCGCCGTCCACCAGCGCGCCCGCATAAAATCGATCTTAGTGACCTTTTTAAAAAATTCCATTGTTACATCCCTATCGATATTGTTTTAACATTATGGCGATTGCCATAAATCAAATTCACAATGGCGCGGCTGCCCATCACAGCGGTAACCATTGACGTTATGATACCGATAATTAAGGTGATCGCAAAACCTTGCACCGCACCAATACCAATACCAAACAAGGCAAAGGCGACGATTAAGGTGGTCATATTGGCATCTAAAATCGTCGCAAAGGCACGAGCATACCCCGCTTGAATGGCGGCCTGCACACTAGCACCATTACGCAACTCTTCACGGATCCGCTCAAAAATCAGCACGTTCGCATCGACGGCGAGACCCATGGTTAACACGATCGCTGCCATACCGGGCAAGGTCAAGGTCACACCAATGATCGACATAATGGCGACGATAAAGACCACGTTCATAAATAAGGCCAAATTAGCGACAAGACCCATCAAGCGATAGTAGACCAGCATAAACAGCACGATCAACACAAAGCCGGCGATCACTGAAATAATACCGCGCTGAATATTGACCGCCCCTAAACTAGGACCCACGTTACGTTCTTCAATCGGATACATATTCGCTGGTAAAGCACCCGACTTTAACATGATCGACAGATTTTTTGCTTCTTGAGTACTTGCCATACCGGTAATTTGAAAACTAGCGGGTAAAGCACTTTGGATCACTGGAGCGCTGATAATATGTTCTACTCGACGTGCCGTATTCACGACTTTGCCATCCACTATACCTGGTGTATTTTTAGTTTCCACATAGACAATCGCCATTTGTTTGCCGATATTCGCGCCCGTGGCTTGAGCGAACGTCGTGACTTGCGAACCAGCGATACGAATATCAACTGACGACTGACCCGCTTGATCAAACGAAGCCGCCGCAAAGGTGATCGCACTACCAGACAATACCACTTGATTTTGTAATAACAATGGCTGTCCGTTAGTCATATAATAAACACGGGAGCCAATTGGTGCCATTCCCGCTAAGGCGCTTTGTAAATCGTGTTGTGCGTCGACTAAATGAAATTCTAGTGTAGCAGTACCACCGAGCATTTGTTTGGCGAGCGCCATATCTTGCACACCGGGTAACTCTACGACCACACGATCGATACCTTGACGACTGACGATCGGTTCAGCGACCCCTAGCGCATCAATACGATTACGCAAAACCGTCATGGTTTGGGTCATCACATAATCACGGGTTTGTTCTAATGCCGCTGGAGTGATCTGCAAACGTAAATAGAGATCAGAACCTTGGGTCAACGGCGTGATTTGATAATCAGGATAATTCTTTTGTAATTGAGTTTGCGCGGCTTGTTGCGTAGCAGGATCGCGGAATTTAATCAGCAGTGAGCCGTTGGTATCCGGACGAATACCGGCATAACGAAGATCAGCTTGCCGTAAGTTATCCACCATCGAGCGCATATCATTTTTGGCACGTGCTGCAATGACAGCATTAACATCGACTTGTAATAAGAAATGCATCCCGCCGCGTAAGTCCAGACCTAACTTCATGGGATGCGCGCCAATGTCTTGTAACCATTTTGGCGTGACACCTAATAAGTTTTGGGCAACGACAAACTGCCCTGCTGACGATCCATTTAGGGTCGCTTGCAAAATATCTTTGGCTTTCATTTGTTCAGGAACTGAGTTAAAACGTACCACTAATAAACCATTGTCTTCAGTGGCAATCGATTTAACAGCAACATTGTCTTTTTGTAAGGTCGTGGTAACAAGCGACTGCGTGGCTGCCGTCACCTGTGAACCTTCTGCCCCAGAAATTTGTAACACCGAATCTTCACCAAAAAAGTTAGGTATCGCATAAAGCAAGCCTAACGTAACTAAGATCACTAAGAGTAAATATTTCCAAAGCGGATAACGATTCATGAATTGTCCTTAAACATTTTATGTAGGCCTGCTTACGCGTAGCAAGCAGGCAAATTAACTGTCGGGTTGCTTCGCTTAAGCCGACCTACATTTCAAAATCTAGTCGCCTAATCCTTTCAAAGTACCTTTTGGTAAAGCGCCACTGATCGAACCTTTTTGAATGCGAATAATTACATCTTTAGAGATCTCAATCGATACAATGGTGTCGTCGATTTCAACGATGCGACCCATTAAACCACCCGCTGTTACGACTTCTTCGCCTTTACCTAAGCTGGCCAACAACTGACGTTGAGCCTTAGCACGTTTGCTTTGTGGGCGGATCAATAAAAAATAAAAGATGGCGAAAAACACCACCAACATCGCAACCGTACCCCATGGGCTGTTAGCGTGTTGTGCAGCTGCTGGAGCAGCCGTATCGGCATAAGCGACGGGGATCAAAAAGGCTTCTAAACTCATAAATATGCTCCTTTGCAATAATAATGTTTGAGGGGCGGCATTATAACAGATAGATAGAATTTGCCTATAGCTTGTTCAATTTTATCTGAGTGGTAAAGGTGTACGACAAACGGGACATACAGATTTAGCATCAAGTTCCTCGCCTTGAAATGCAGATGGTGGTGGTTGTGCAGCTGCAACAGCTGCTGGCAAAGCTAGATACCCAGGTCTTCTCTGGGCAACTTCGCGCTCAACGATAGATACTATGTGTGGCATTTCATCTCCATTGTAGGCAATAGCATTCAGAGCGGGTGCCAGCGCCCTATCCATTATCCGCCTTTCCATACCTCGACGCTTGTCTGAAAAAATCTCCGGTATACTCTTTTTCAGAACTCAGAAACATCGCATCGCCATAGCTGAAAAAACGATATTTTTCGGCAATGGCGGCTTGATCCTAGATCCTGCAGTTAGGATCTAGGATTATATTCCCAGCATGCCGATAATTTAATAAATTAACGTTCTTAACCTGCTGTTCTTGTTCGCCGCCATAAACCACATAGGATTTAGTAACCCGCCCTGCTGGTACTAATTTCAAAAATTTATCCAAAGCATGGCTAAAATCAGAATTATAGGTGCGCGCGGATTTAATTTCGATTGGTACTAATTCATGTGCTTTTTGAAAGATGACATCAACTTCAAGCTGTTGCTTATCACGGTAATAAAATAATTGTGGCTCTAAGCCTTTATTCACACGTGCTTTTACGAGTTCTAAAACTACTAAATTTTCAAATAAACGACCACGTAACGGATCGCGTTGTAACTGCGTCTCAGATTCAATTCCCAAAAGATAACATACTAATCCTACATCTGAAAAATAAAGTTTTGGAGTCTTTACAAGACGCTTGCCAAAATTTTCAAAAAACGGTGGTATACGAAAAATGACATACGACGCCTCTAAAATCGATAGCCAATTTTTTACAGTGACAGATGAAATACCTAACTCACTGGCAATATCACTCGCATTTACTCCCGTCGCAACGCGACTAGCACATAAGCGCATGAACTGCTGGAAAGTAACAATATCATGCACCTTGATTAACTCACGCACATCGCGTTCCAAATAAGTTTGACAATAATGTGCGTAATATTTGTAAGGTTCGAGTTTTACTTGATACAATTTTGGAAACCCGCCGCGCAACATGTAATCATTGCTTTCTTCTTGAATATTATTAGTCGTCAATTCGTGAATAGAGAGTGGGAATAATTTTAAAATCGCAGTGCGTCCAGCCAGAGACTGGCTGATCTGATGATGCAGTTCAAATTGATGTGAACCCGTTAAAATAAACATCCCCATCATTTTCTTTTCATCAACAATCACTTGAATATACGACAACAATTCTGGAACCTGCTGGATCTCATCAATGATCGCACCCTCAGGACAACGATGTAAAAACTCACGCGGATCATCTTGAGCTAATTTACGATCATCTAAATTTTCTAAATTGAAATAAAGCTTATTCGGAAAGCAAGTACGTACTAAGGTTGTTTTTCCAGACTGGCGCATACCTACAACTGTAACGACGGGATAGACCTCTGCCATTTGAAGCAACTCAGCTTCCATTTCTCGTTTTAATATTTCCATTGGTATACCTAATTAAGCTTATTTGTATAGTGTAGCTCAAAATGATCGCCCTGGCCAAATTTAAAGTCCAACTTTAAATTTGGCCATATTTTTATAACATTTTGATTTTATTAACAAACATCGCATCGCCATAGCTGAAAAAACGATATCTTTCGGCAATGGCGGCTTGGTAGGCACGCATAACGGATCCATAACCAGCGAAAGCACTGACCAGCATCAAAAGCGTGGAGCCAGGTAAATGGAAGTTGGTTAATAGTGTATCGACGCATTTAAATTGATAGCCCGGATAGATGAAGATGTCGGTATCACCATTATACGGCTTGATATTACACGACTCAGGGTCCTGCCGCTGCGGCATCTTTGTCGCAGTCTCAAGACAGCGAACACTGGTGGTACCCACCGCTATGACCCGCTTACCAGCGGCTTTTGCGGCTCTCACCTGCTGACAAACTTCATCAGATACTTCGATATATTCAGCATGCATTTTATGATCGATTATATTATCGACGCGAACTGGCTGAAACGTCCCAGCACCCACATGTAAAGTCACAAACGCACAATTCACCCCTTTAGCTTTGAGCTGCTCTAACATTGCTTCATCAAAATGCAGGCCCGCCGTTGGCGCCGCCACCGCACCCGGTTCTTGTGCATAAACGGTTTGATAGCGCTCCTGATCAGCCTGCTTATCACTGCGCGTAATATACGGCGGTAATGGCATATGGCCCTGGGTTGCGAATAATTCTAATAAGGGTGAGGTAGTCAGATTTTTTAGCTCAAATAGATTATTATGCCGCCCTGTCACTTCAAAAGCCGGTTGATTATTTAAATATAAAACGGTGCCTGCAGGTGAGGCTTTACTGGCTTTTAAATGCGCTAAAAAACGCTCTTCGCTCAAAACACGTTCCAGTAACACCTCTACCCTGCCGCCGGTTTTTTTTTGCAAAAATAACCGTGCTGGAATGACTTTAGTATTATTAAAGACCAGCAAATCGCCTGGATCGATCAAACTGGGAAAATCGGTAAATTGCCGATGGGTCATTTCACCATTAACCAAACATAACAAGCGACTATCCGTGCGGTTTTTTAATGGATATTGCGCAATCAGTTCAGGGGGTAGATCAAAGTTAAAATCAGACGTTCGCATAAGTTGCCAAGTTTATATTTTTTATTTAACAATTGCTAGCCAAGAATTAACTCTGTTATACTTGCCGTCCCTTAACTATAGGGCCGGGATGGCGGAATTGGTAGACGCGCCAGACTCAAAATTTGGTGATGGCAACATCGTGTCGGTTCGATTCCGACTCTCGGCACTCCCCCTTTTAAGCTGAAAAATATTTCCCAGCTTCTTTGCTCACCACGTCATTTTCAACCAGTGGCAGCTCATATACCCACACATCCTGCCAATGATCATTATGAAATTCTTGGGTGGGTTCAATATATGCCAAAACGGCGCCTAATTTTTTCGCGATGGCGATACTCGGCAGGTTATCTTCCGCAACTCTAATGATTAATTTTTCTAATGCTAATTCATTGCGAGCAAATTCCATGATCAGTCCGGCAGCTTGAGTGGTGAAGCCTTTGCCAGTGTGGGGGGTACCGAGCCAATAACCTAACTTGGCACATTTATTATTAAAATCGACTTCAAGCAAACCAATACCGCCCAAAAACTCACCTGTGTTGACGTCATCGATCACAAAGTCATATTGACGTTGAGTCTGCCAATTATAATGTGCCCAACTTACCCACATCCGACTATGCTCTTCATTATAGTCAGAAGTCACCCAGGGCAAATACTTGCTAAATTCTGCTGCCGAGTTAATGACCAAGGCACACATAGTAGAAATGTCAGCTTCAATAAAAGAACGAATACGAATATTTTTATTTTGATACTTAGAATACACGATAACGACGCCTCATTTAATAATCATTAGTATAGAGTAAATAAGGAATTATAGGCTACAATACGACATGTTTCGAAAAATAATTTTATGGATAATTCTTGGCTGCTTCCCAATCTTACTTTGGGCTAAGACCACGATCCACTATGAAATCATCGGTATTAATGGCGAGCCTCTGAAAAATGTCATGACCAACTTAACGTCAACCGAAAAAAATTTATCCAAAACGGATAACATCATCTCTGAAGAAAGCGTCAAAGATTTTTTTAACGAAAGTGATACGTTAATTCGCAGTGCTTTACAACCCTATGGTTATTTTTACCCCACGATCCACTCACGCATTGAACAAGATAAATCAAAATGGACTTTTTATTATCAAATTAATCCGGGCCGAAGTGTGCAAATTTCCAGCTTAGACGTACAAGTGATCGGTGCCGGTAAAAACACAAAACCCTTCAACACTCTATTGGCTGACTTCCCTTTAAAAATGGGCCAACGTTTTACCGTTGCCAACTATACTGCAGCGAAACAGAAATTGTTTTTCGTGGCCGATAATAATGGTTATTTAGATGCACAATTGAAAATTCATAAAGTCAATGTTGATCCTAAGAAAAATACTGCCACCATTCGTCTGATCTTTCAGACCGGCGAGCGCTATTATTATGGCACAATTGAATTTTCGCCAACGCCATTAAGCGATAGTTTTTTACGTCGCTATTTGCCCTTCCACACGGGTGAGCTAATGTCGTCGACCAAAAACCTGCAATTACAGCAAAATCTGGCGGCCAGCGGCTTTTTCCAAGAAGCGACGGTGCAACCGAAAATGAATCAAGCTAAAAATCATGTCGTACCCATTTATGTTAGTCTTAAACCTGTCAAAAAAATGCGTCATATTTTTGGTCTGGGTTGGGGTACCGATACAGGCTTTCGTGGCCAAATCGGTTGGCAATGGCGTCTCATTAATAAATATGGACATTCCTTAGAAGCGGATTATAGTTTGTCCCAAATTGGTAATGCAGTTGGGCTAACTTATTATATTCGGGGCGGCGATCCCATCCATGAGCAGTACACTATTAACGCGAATAAGGTGTATTATGCAACCGCCGCGGGCAGTAGTCGCTTTCAAAATTATGGTTCTAGTTTTATTAGCACTTATACGGAATGGCAAACCACGATTAATTTAAGCTACCAAGCAGAAACCGACATTATTCCTAATCAAGGCACTCTAAACACTAATTTAATTATTCCGAGTATTACCTGGTCCCGCCTAGTCACCGACAATATTTTGCAACCGACTTATGGTTCACATATCACGCTAAATATTCGAGGTGCAGATGAAAAAGTGTTATCTACTACCAGTTTTGCCCAAATTCATCTTGGTATGCGTTTTATTAATTCACTGAGTTATCGTAATCGACTCTTTAGTCGTATGGATCTGGGCGCAACCTCGATTAGCAATTTTAACACTCTACCGTTATCCTTAACCTTTACCGCGGGTGGTGCGCAAAGTGTACGAGGATATGGTTATCAAAGCTTAGGTCCAGGTCCTTACTTATTTAATGCCACCCTCGAATATCAATTTCGAGTGTATGATGAGTGGTTTGCCACCGCGTTTCATGATGCCGGGAATGCCTTTGCTGAGCTTAATGCGCCCCAACTAAAGCAAAGCACTGGTCTTGGTGTCCTCTGGCAATCACCGATTGGCAGTATGGAATTGTCTGTTTCTGACCCGATGTATAATCCTCCTCATACTCGATTCTGGTCCAACGTGTCAGTTGATTTTTCGATGGGATCACTACTATGACGAAACACTTATTACGTTACACACTATTAATCGTAGTTGCACTATTTATCATCGGCTTTAGCTGGCTCACCATGAGTACCTCAGGATTACAAACTACGTTATACATCGTGGAGAAAATAATCCCCGGTGAACTACACACCTCCGGCATTGAAGGCTCTTTTTCTAAAGACATAGATATTGCACAATTTTCCTATACCTCCGCGGCCGTCAAAATTAACATTGAAAATCTCCATCTAAAAACTCAACCGCTGGCCTTATTTGCTGCGGAATTGCACCTCAGCAAATTAAACATGGATCAAATCAAAATTGTCGTCACGCCAAACACCGAAACAACCACTCCGCTCACCGAATTACAATGGCATCTGCCGTTACGTTTAACCTTGCAAAATATCAACATTAAGCACCTTGTTTATCAGCAAAACCAGCACGAAATCGTGTTTGAGAATTTAATGTTAACTGGAAATTTAAACTCTAACCATCTGGAATTAACGCAATTACAACTCACCTACAACAACTTAATTTATGCGTTGCAAGGTGATTTCCGTGTTGCTCCGATCGTAGGAGCACTTCATTTCTCGATAATGAACGCGAAACAACAACCGCAATTTGCGATGTCGCTCAGCACCCTTGGCAATTGGCAAAATCTTAATTTAAAAGGAAAAATCACCACACCACTCAACTTTACATTTAACAGCGAAATTACTCATGTATTAAGCAAACCAAAATGGGAATTTAAAGGAATTATTGAAGCTCTTGATCCACACGATCTATTTAGCCATATTGATCATGCAGCGTATGAAGGCACAATTAATGCTCACGGTGATATCCAAAAACTTAGCCTAAGCAGTGCATTAACACCGAAAGAAAATCGAGAGCAACAAGTTATCCAACTACAATTAACCAGTACCGATCTACAGCATTTATTATTTGATTTGCACTTACATTGGAACAATCTTGATTGGCCACTGTCCGGTACACATCAATATAGAAGTTCGGCCGGTGATGTTAAATTAACGGGCAGTCCACAACATTACACCTACGCTGCTGAAATTAATTTGCACGGCAATAAGGTTCCGGTGAGTGATTGGCAATTTAGCGGCGCGGGCGATCAAAATCAAATCCAACTGATGAATTTTCGTTTACTGACCTTGGGTGGTAAAATAAAGGGTCAAGGTTGTTTAAAATGGCGCACACCATTAAAGTATCAATTAACACTTAACGCGAGCGATCTTGATCCGGAACATCAATGGGCAGATTGGTCTGGTAATTTAAATTTTGCGGTAAATGTGCAAGGAGGTGCCGACAATTTAATATTGCAATTTTCAAATCTAAATGGCCAGTTACGGCATCAAGAAATTAATGGTGAATTAGCACTCACTATTGCGCACCAGAAATTAGAAAATATTAATGCGGATCTTAATTATGGTGTAGCCAAATTTTTTATTATGGCTAAACGTCAACCTAATTTGAGTATCACCTGGGACATTAGCATTCCAGACTTAGCAAAACTTGCGCCATTTGGTAATGGTATTTTACAAACTCAGGGACAGATCTCTAATTTAACCACGTGGCCAACGATTAAAGGTAATGTCCAGGGTACCAATCTTGCGTGGTTAAATTATCAAGCCAGTAAATTAACGGCTTATTTTGATATCAATGCTGATCGGACGCATAACTCTAACATTACGATAGCGAGCGATAATTTAAAAATAAATCAATTATTATTTGAAACCTTAACACTGAACTTAAAAGGTGATCCACAAAATTTTGCCATTTATGGTGGCGTGGTTGTTCATAACAATGTCATTACCACCAGTGCCCAAGGTCATTATTTACAGGATCAATGGCACACCACCGTTCAACAACTCAATTGGGAAACGCCAGAAAATTTACGCTGGAGTTTGGCCGCTCCTTTTAAATTGATCCTCGAACCACAAAGACTAAAAATTGAAGATTTTGATTGGCGTGCTACTCAGCAATCGCTGCAATTGAAGATGAATTGGTTGTTCGGCAAAGTGCCTACCGGACAATTAACTATGAACAATGTTGCACTGGAGAACTTTAATCAATTTTTAACACAGGATATCACGATGAAAGGCCGCTTAGATTTACTGCTCAGCAACCAAGATGATGCGCAAAAAACGGCTCTCAATTTCAGTGCTAAAAGTAAAGCTGCGCAGTTATTATATTACGATAGTCCGCAAGCTCACTTGAAAAAAACGATCCCCATCAAACAATTTAATGCACAATTGCACGCTGGCACTAACACATTAACGTCGACGATCGATATGCAGATCTATGAAAATGATTATTTACATCTTATTTTTAACATGCCAAATTATGATATCCATCAACCCCTAGCGCCCCGTCAAACTGTTTCCGGTGAATTTAATGCGCAATTTACTCAACTGAATTTCTTAACATTCTTTTTACCGGATCTACACAATGTTTCAGGTCGACTATTAGCTCATTTAAAATGGAATGGTACTTTATTAGCACCCCATCCCATAGGTGATCTCGAATTACAGGATGGTGCAGTAAAAATTTTACCAGCCAATCTCAACTTGAAAAATATTAATCTTAAATTACATGCTGATCCGGAAAAACAAGTTAAATATCGTCTGCAAATGCACTCGGGTGCTGGTTCATTAACTGTTACCGGCATCACAGATTGTTGGCAAGAACATTATCCGACTGAATTACAAATAAGCGGTAAGAATTTTTTATTTATAAATACTAATAATTATCGCGTCATCATTTCGCCTAATATTAAATTAGTACAGCGTGACTTACGGTTCGATCTCACAGGTAACATGGACATTCCTGAAGCCCTGATCAATTATGGCACCGCGAATGATGTGGTTACGTTACCGAATGATGTCGTGGTTGAGACGAAAACTACGGTAAGTGAGAGGTCAAACATATTGAATAATTTTTATGCTACCCTTCAATTAACCTTAGGTAAAAATATCAAGATCAGTCTGGATGATCTCACTGCGCAATTGACAGGACAGCTGATATTAAAAGACGGTCCGAAAACACCGACCGTTGCCACTGGCGAACTCACCATTAACAACGGTACTTATACTGCCTTTGGCCAAACACTGAGCATTAATAACGGTAAATTGATGTATAGCGGTGGTCCCATTGAAAATCCAGGACTGATGATCAAAGCCACTAAAACTATTAGAACCTATCTCAACCCGTTGGCGAATGCACTGAATAGTACGTCATTAACCTCGGTAGTGAATATTACGCCACAAGAAAAAATTATTACGGTAGGGGTCAGTGTTACTAATAATTTAAATGATCCGGAGCTCACCCTGTTTTCTGATCAACCGAATTTAACGAAAACCGATATTTTATCGTATTTAGTATTGGGCTATCCATTAAACCTAGCGAACAACAGTCAAGGGCAAACACTGCTGCAAGCAGCGAGCGCACTGAATTTGGGTGGAGGTCAAAGCACAGTCGTATTAAAAGATCTAAAAAATACCTTTAAATTAGACCAAATTGGTTTACAGTCGAACAATTATTTGAGCAAATCAAATAATTCAGTACAACACAATACTTCGTTAGTATTAGGTAAGATGTTATCACCCAAATTATTTATCAGCTACAGTATCGGCCTGCTCGCGCCGATCAACACCGTGACTGCATCCTACGCACTCAACAAAAACGTATCCACACAAACCTCTTCCAGCATTCTCGGTAGTGGTGTTGATCTAATTTACAGCTTTGAACACAATTAAGTAGTCACTACATTATCTTGGTGGCATTAAAATCAACACGCTGATTTAGCCAACGCAGTAAGACTAAACCTAGAATGCCAATGATAAAACTAACGATAAAAAATTGTGTCCAACCAATTTGCTCAATGAAAATGCCCGCAATCGGTCCGACGAAAATTCGTCCTACCGTCATCACCGCGGAAAACAATGCATACTGTGTAGCGGTAAAACGTTGATCACACAGCGCCATTAAAAATGCCATAAACGCCGTGGTTGCCATGCCACTGGTTAAATTTTCTAAAAATACCGAGATTGCAAAAACGGTATAATTTTTCCCCGCTAACACTAATATGATAAAAATGACAGTCCCAAATGCTTGTAACCAGCCAAAGATCATCAGGGAACGATACAATTTCCAGCGCAACATGATCACACCCCCTAATAATGCGCCCACTAAGGTTGCCGTAATACCCATCGTCTTACTAATTAAACCCACATCTTGCAAACTAAACCCTAAATAACGAATGTAAAATACACTGCTTAAACTTAAAGCAAACGCATCCCCTAATTTATAGATCACAATGAATAATAGTAAAGCACCCGCATAAGGACGTGCCATGAACTCTTGGATCGGTTGCCAGATCGCGCGACCCATCGACTGTGGGACGTGATCATCTTGCTTAGGTTCAGGACTCAAAAAAGTTGTCAGTACACCGATCAACATCAATGTTGCCATGATCATATAGGTCACATGCCAACCGAGATGTTGCGCTAAGACCAAGGCCAAAGCTCCCGATACAATCATCGCGACTCGATAACCATTGATCCATAATGCAGCACCGAGACCACGCTGTTCGGGCGGTAAAATATCGGTACGATAGGCATCCAAACTAATATCTTGTGACGCCGATAAAAAAGCGACTAAAACGGCTAACATCGCTAACTTGATCGGATTAATGGCGGGTGAAAACCAGGACATAAATAAAATACTGATCAATAAGGCTATTTGCGTGATCAACATCCAACCACGACGTCGCCCCAGAAAAGGCGGAATATAACGATCCATGATCGGCGCCCAAAAGAATTTAAACGCGTAGGGTTGCCCTACTAATCCTAGAAAACCGATCGCAACAATGCTAATGCCGGAAACGGTATACCAGGCTTGCAGTGTTGAACCGATCAGAGCAATCGGTAAGCCCGAAGAGAAACCGAGTAGCAGCATAATGATTAGGCGCTGATAATTAGCTTTTTTGCTAGTTACGATTTCAGACATTTAATACAACTCCCTACAACAAAAAAACCCTCAGTACGAGTGTAGCTGAGGGTTTTATAAATTAATCAATTAAGATTATTTTTTGATAGCGAGTAATTCTACTTTGAAAATCAAGGTACTGTTGGGTGGGATCACACCAGGCATACCTTGCGCGCCGTAAGCTAATTGCGCAGGAATGTACAGCATCCACGTAGAACCCACTGGCATGTGTTGTAATGCTTCAGTCCAGCCTGGGATCACTTGATTTAAAGGGAACGTAACGGGTTTGCCACGTTGGTAAGAACTATCAAACACTTTACCGTTAAGCAATTTACCTTCGTAGTTCACTTCTACGGTGCTCGTTGCTTTGGGTTTAGCGCCCTTACCTTCTGTAACGATGCTATATTGCAAACCGCTTGGTAAGGTTACCACGCCTTTTACTTTAGCATTATCTGCTAAGAATTTTTGACCTGCTGCTAAGTTAGCGGTTGTATCCACTTTAGCTTGTTCTTGCATTTGTGCCATGATTTTCTTTTGATACGCAGTCATGATCACTTGTTGTTCTTCAGGGGTTAATAAAGGTTTCGCACCCGAGGTCGCATCCTGCAAACCTTTCAAAATCATTTTCGGATTAACAGTAATGTTTTGTTGTTTAAAGTTATTACCTAAATTTAAACCTACTATGTAGCTGAATTTATCAGCATCGGTTTTTAAACTGTTATCGTTAGCAGAACAGCCAACAAAAATTGTGCTAGCAAATACGACGGCTAACACGCCAAAAAATATACGTTTCATCAAGAACATCTCCATTAATTGTTGAGGGCGACATTGTGCCGGAAATTTTTACGAAAAACTAGAGGGAAGATGAAATACTATTTTATACAACAATAGTCGTAATTAGCAGATAATGGCAGGCGGATTAATTTCAATTGGCAAATTAAATTCAATAGGATAAGCGACTTCGACAAGATATAGACCATTAGGTTGCGCGGTAACACCCCCTTCAGCGCGCGCTTTGGCATGGAGCACTTCTTCGATCCATGTGAGCGGTTCTTGTCCAGTGCCAATCGCCATTAAGACGCCGGCGATATTGCGTACCATGTGTTGTAAAAATGCATTGGCTTGAATGTCTAAGCAAATTAGGTCGCCTTGCCGGGTCAAATTTATAAAATCAATTTTTCGGATCGGTGAATTCGCTTGGCATTGACTCGCCCGAAACGAGCTGAAGTCATGTTCACCGACTAAACACTGCGCTGCGATTTGCATCAGTTCAACATTTAATACTCGGCATTGCCAACTGGTGTAGCGGCGCAATAACGCGGAGCGAATGCGATGATTATAAATGTAATAATGATAGCGTCGTGATTGTGCGGAAAAACGTGCATGAAATTCGTCATTTACGGGCATTATCCAACGCACACTAACCGTAGTAGGCAAATTGCTGTTTACACCGAATAGCCAGCTGTGCAGTGCACGTTCAGCGACGGTATCAAAATGGATAATTTGTTGAGTAGCATGTACACCGGCATCAGTACGACCGGCACAGATCACTTTAATAGTCTCGTTAGCCACGGTGGAAAACGCACGTTCGATTTCAAGTTGTACGGTTGCTAACTCACCCTGCTCTTGCCAGCCATGAAAATAGCTGCCGTCGTATTCAACTGCAGCGGCGAATCTCATGTAGGTTCAAGGGGTTTAAAGCTAATATAATGCATGAAATCATCAGGAATTAAATGCTTCGACCCGATCACTAAAAACTCCATGTGCGGAATTAACACGGAATTTTGCCATGCGGGTGTTTGATCAAAGGTCGTTAACTCCCCTAGTAACAGTAACATCACCACTAAAAAAATGCCGCGTAATAAACCCAATACCGTACCTAAAATTCGATCGGTCACACCGACTTCACTATTCGACTTAATCCGATTCAGGATAAATTTTATGACCGCGCCGATTAATAACACGATAATCAAAATCAAAACGAAACTTAGCGTTAAGCGCAATGAGTCCGACGCAATATGAGTTTTGAATTCATCACTTAATGCAGTCGAATAATGAAAGGCTAAAATAAAAGCTACAATCCAAATAACGAGCGACACAATTTCTTTAACAAAGCCACGAAATAAGCTAATAATCGTTGAAATTAAAATAATTGCGATGATTGCGTAATCTATCCATGTAAAGCTCATGTCTGTTACTCCTGTTTTTTAAGGTTAAAATTTTGTATTTCTTGCTGTAGTTGCGCCGTATTATTGATTATTTTAATTTCCGGTAGTGAGGTGATCGCTTGCACGGCTGGCACGGCAGGTTCTTTTGGTAAACTCCATAATTTAATTTTTAAATGACTGCTATCCTGCACCCACATCGGTATTAAAATGATAGCCAATGCAATGAGTATCAACACTGCAGCAATTCGATGTTTTACTGTAATAAACATTTTGCTTTCAAAACCTCTTCAATCGTCAGAAACGAACCAAATATAATAATACGATCTTCTGCTTGCGCCATTTGTAGTGCCAATTCTAACCCGGCTGTGATCGAGGGCACCACAGTAAACTGAGCGTCGGCCTGTTGCAAAAAATTCTGAGCAATGCTCACAAAGCTTGCCATCGATCCATCCTGCTCACCCAGATTGTCACCCAGATTGCTAATATACCATTGATCGACGACGTTTAACATTGGGGCGAGTGTATTAGGAATGTCTTTTTTAACCTGCATGCCCACGACGGCATACGTGTTTCCCAGACAAGTTTGTTTTGCTAATGCTTGTGCTAAATAACGTGCCGCATGTGGATTATGTGCCACATCGCAAATGACTAGGGGATGTTGCTTAATAATTTGAAACCGAGCGGGTAAAAAGACATGGCTGATCCCTTCTTGCATAATTTCCCCTGAAATATCGCTAGTGGGTGAAAAATGACGTAACGCTGCAATCGCGGCAGTTTTTGGATCAGCATAATCATGACCCACTAAAATCAAATTAGCACTAATATCGTGCGCATAGTCGATAACCGTTTGGGGTGGATTAGGATCGGCACAAATAGCGAGTTTATGTGAACGAAAAATTCCCGCTTTTTCCGCTCCTATCAATTCTCGCGTAGCACCTAATATTTCAATATGATCTAAATCGATCGTAGTAATAATGGCGACATCCGCATCGATCGCGTTGATGACATCTTGCTTACCGCCAATGCCAATTTCTAAAATCAGAAAATCTAGCGTGTGAGCAGCGAAAACTAAGATGGCTATTAATGAAATGAATTCAAACCAACCGACTGCTTCATCTTGATAGGTTAGCTGCGCTTGGGCAAAAGCAACACAAAATTCTGCTTCCGAAATATTTTGACCCTCAATCCGAAAACGTTCCGTAATGCCCAATAAATGGGGCGATAAATAACAACCGGTTTTATAACCAGCCGCTAATAAAATAGCTTCGAGAGTAACGCAGCACGTGCCTTTGCCGTTAGTACCGGCGACGGTAAATATTTTAGGCGTTCGTGGATAACAATTTAATTCGTGTAATTTTTGCTTAAAGCGCATTAAAGAAGATTTGTGATTTAATTTATGTAATTTATTTAAGAAGTCTAGACATTTACTGAAATTCATCTATTTGTATCCGACTCTCGTAGGGGCACGTTGCGCGTGCCCTTCCTAACGACTATTTGGCAGTTTCTGGGCGCGCACAACGTGCCCCTACATATTCGGGATCAAGCAGCAACAGTAATCGCAGCCTGATGAGTTAATTTAGCAATTAGCCGTCCCAAAGTATCACGCAGATCTTTGCGACTCACGATCATATCAATCCCGCCATGCTCTAATAAAAACTCACTGCTTTGAAAACCTTCTGGTAAGGTTTGGCGTACCGTTTGCTCGATCACGCGTTGACCCGCAAAACCAATTAAAGCGCCGGGTTCAGCAATAATAATATCGCCTAACATCGACAAACTTGCCGCCACGCCACCGGTAGTCGGATCGGTTAACACTGAAATATAGGGTAAGTTTTCTCCAGCAAGTCGAGCTAAGGCGGCACTGGTTTTAGCCATTTGCATCAAGGAAATTAAGGCTTCTTGCATCCGCGCACCACCGCTTGCAGAGAAACAAATCAACGGAATTTTATTTTTCAAACAACAATTTACCGCCTGTACAAAGCGCTCACCCACCGCGGCACCCATCGAGCCCCCCATAAAACCAAATTCAAATGCAGCGACTACCACATCTAATTCATGGATCGTGCCGCGCATGGCAATTAAGGCATTTGTTTCACCGGTTTTCTTTTGGGCAGCTGCAATCCGCTCACTGTATTTTTTGGTATCTTTAAATTTAATAATATCTTCGGGTTCAATGCTGGGCGGTAAATCGCTGAAGCTACCTGGATCAAATAATAATTTTAAACGTTTACGTGCTGCGATGCGCATATGATGATTGCATTTGAGACAAACATTCATTTGCCGTTCTAATTCACGTTGATAAAGCGTGGTTTCACATTTAGGACATTTGGTCCAAACACCTTCTGGAACACCGGTCTTTTTTTCTTGAGTGTCGACTTTAGGAACTAAATTTTCTAACCAACTCATGATTTATCCTCATAATTTTGAGAGCAACCTACAAGAGGGCGACCAGCGGGTCGCCCCTACGGGGATGGGGATGGAGATGCGGATCCGTGTAGGGGCGACCCGCCGGTCGCCCTCCCCCGGTCGCCCTCCGCCGATCGCCCTCCCGCACTGATAGACCTCTCTTCGTATCGCTCTATTTTTTCCGTGTAACTTTCGCAATCAATTTCTTTTTATGCGTGATGCGCCACAACGCCATCACTGGCCCCGACAGCATATACAACATAAAAGCACCAAATAATACCGGTGGCGGATCGATCGCAATCGCCACACAAATTAAGATGAAAATTAAAATCATGACAAACGGCACACGACCACGCCAATCAATATCTTTGAAGCTATAAAAGTTCACATTACTCACCATCACGGCCGCAGCAGAAAGAGTGATAGCAGCCAACAAATAAGTCAAATGAGTACCATCGATATTCCAGGTATCATCGATCGCCCAAATAAAACTAGCGAGTACCGCCGCTGCAGCTGGACAAGGCATGCCTTTGAAGTATTTTTTTGAACTGACCCCTAATAAGGTATTAAAACGCGCTAAGCGTAAAGCGGTGGCCGCAACGTAAATAAAAGCAATCAACCAGCCGATTTTACCTAATGAATGTAAACTCCATTTATAGGTCAGTAAGGCGGGGGCTAAGCCAAAGGTTACCAAGTCCGATAAACTGTCGTATTCAGCACCAAAGGGACTGGTAGTATTCGTCATTCTGGCAATTCGGCCGTCTAGACTATCACAAATCATCGCGATGAAGATCGTCAAACAGGCTTGGTTAAAGCGACCATCAATAGCAGCAACAATGGCATAAAAACCAAAAAATAAAGCGAGCGTCGTAAACAAATTGGGTAATAAGTAGATCCCACGACGTTGTAAACGATGGCGTTGTTCATGTTTCATGAAAGGTTTCCTTAATGTATGGGTGCTATAATAGCATAAAGCAATTGATTTATTTAGTAGATTGGGTATATTGCGCAGCTATATGAGTGATAATCATCAAAATAAATGTTTAACCATTATTGGGGTAAGCCCTGATGGCAAAGAATTTCGACCCAGTGATTGGGCTGATCGCCTCTGTGGCTCATTAGCAACACTCCGCGGCAATCGCGTACAATTTGATGATCGCTTACGTCCTATTACTTTAGAAGGTAAACGCTGTATTTTGCTCGATACAAGTCTTGAAAATGAATACCCTGCTTTGTATAAAGATATAATGGAATTTGCGACGAAGAATAAACTAGAAGTGTGCGAAGCAATGTGCTCGCTACGATAATTTTTGCACCAGGTAAAAAATCAATATATAAATAATATTAGCGATTAGCGCATTGCGTAAAAATGGCAAAGCTGCCAGATAGCAATCTAGAAAACCTGCGGCATCATGCGAATACATATTACTCATTAGCCAAGTACCAAAGTTAGTCCAAAGCCAATAGGCTAAGGTCGACCACATAACGAATTCCCATATCTGTCGAGGCGACCCGAAAGAGGGCGACCGGCGGGTCGCCCCTACGGGAGATGCGGATCCGTGTAGGGGCGACCCGCTGGTCGCCCTCCTCATTTCCGGCGCAAAATAAGCAACGAAAATAATACTGCCCAATTCTTTCGAAAAGCATAACCTGACAAAATTGCTAACGCCGCTAACGGTGTGGCATTGGCCGGATGTGGAATAATACGACCGAGTACTGCAATGCTGATCCATAATAAAATCACTAATAATAGG